>CAMGET010000135.1 GCA_946055175.1 uncultured Roseburia sp. | reverse complement strand
TCTTACCTAAATCGTGCAAAATTCCTGCTGTAGCTGCATCTGAAATATCTGATTGTCTTAGTCCTAAACTCTGACCTACAAGTATAGCCATTGTAGCAACATCTACACAATGCTTAAAAGTATAATCATCACTTACTTTTAAATCCTTTAATGAGATATTTATTGCTGAACTTCTTTTTACTGTATTCAGTAAAATAGCAGATGTATCCCTTGCGACTATAGCAGCATCCTTTGAATCTGCTATTGAATACATATATTCTACCCCTTTAAGAGTTCTCTCCTTTATCGTATCATCAAGGACTAACGAATTATCATTTTCAACCGTTTTACCTAATTCAATCGCATCTTTTACCTTATCGCTTATTTCAACACTTACTTTAATGATTCCATTATAATTATTCAACAGTCCTTTCACACGACTATCAACCACTGTACCCTTTTTAAGTAATAATACATCATTTTTTGAAGTTATGTCATGCTCTAGATAAGAACCAAATGGTACATTCTTCCCACTACACTCAATTATTTTTATCATAACCTAACCTCGAAGTCCTTTCATGTTTTTCACATGTATCTATCTCTTGTATTATAAAGTCATGGCATATGAACCACACGTGTCTAAATCACATCTGTTGTATTCAACTGAATAATAACATAATATGCCAGTTCACGCCAACTAGTTTTTCTTAAATACAGTTCTGAATAAACTTTCAAACATTGTTTTCCTCCTTACTGATTCGCAATCTTTTCTGCCAGATCTTCAAGATACTCCCAGCGCTCCATCTTTTCTAAAAGCTGTGCTTCCACTTCTTCTTTTTCCTTCGTCAGTGCATTCAGCTTGCCGAAATCACTGGCCACCTCAAGCATTTTCGTATCCAGTTCCTCTAATTTCTTTTCCAGTACTTCAATATCAGACTCAATGGTTGCATATTCCCGTTCCTCTTTGTAAGAGAACTTAAGCTTCTTCTCCCGCTTCCATGTAGCTCTGGAATCCTGCTTTCCTCCCGGCGTATCCGCTCCGGTCAGAATCTGCTCTGCCCCGGCTGCCTTTTTGCCTGTACCGGTACCTCCTGCCCCGGTGCTGCCCGGACCAGAGACTATAGCCACATCCTGTAAGCTGCCTTCCTCTCTTACGCGGTTAATATACTCTGTATATCCTCCTTCATACTGGCGAAGCTTTCCATTTCCCTCAAATGCAAAAATTCTGCGCACCACGCGGTCCAAAAAATACCGGTCATGAGAAACCGTAATGACAATTCCGTCATAGTTGTCCAGATAATCCTCTAATATCGTCAGCGTCTTTGTATCCAAATCATTGGTCGGCTCATCAAGGACAAGCACATTTGGTGACTCCATCAACACACGAAGCAGATTCAGACGGCGTTTTTCGCCACCGGATAATTTTCCAAGCGTACTGTATTGCATCGATGCAGGAAATAAAAAACGTTCCAGCATAGAAGATGCTGACACCAGGCCTTCTTCCGTACGGACATATTCTGCTGTATTTTTAATATAATCAATGACCTTCACATTCGGATCCATGTAGGCAATTCCTGCCTTTTCATCCGGTTCAAATTCCTGCGTATAATAGCCAATCTTAATCGTCTGGCCAATGGTAATCGTACCGCTGTCCGGTAAAATTGTGCCAGTAATCATTTTCATTAAGGTCGTCTTGCCGCTTCCGTTTGGTCCTACGAAACCAATTCGGTCGTTCTTTAAGAAAATGTAACTAAAATCATCCAGTAATACCTTATCTCCATAAGCTTTAGAAATATGCTCCAGTTCCACTGTGGTTTTGCCCATGCGAGTAGAAACCGAGTGCATTTCCACACTGCCATCCGCCTCTAAGACGGTCTGATTTTTCAAATCCTCATAGCGCTGTAATCTGGCTTTTTGCTTTGTGGTGCGGGCTCTTGCTCCACGCCTTACCCATTCTAATTCCTTCCGCAGAATAGACTTGCGCTTGCGCTCACTCGCCTGCGCAATATCCTCACGCTCTGCCTTCCGCTCCAGATAACCGGAATAATTTGTATCGTAGCTATAGATACTTCCTCTGTCTACCTCAATAATGCGATTGCAGACACTATCCAAAAAGTAACGGTCATGCGTTACCATAACCAGGGTACCACGCCATTTCTTTAAGGTTTCCTCTAACCAGTCAGACATTGCGGCATCTAAATGGTTCGTTGGTTCATCTAAAAGCAACACATCACAGGGAACCACAAGCGCTGCCACAAGTGCAAGACGTTTTCTCTGTCCGCCTGAAAGCTCGCCCACCTTCTGTGAAAAGTCCGTAATACCAAGTCTTGTCATCATGGACTTCGCATCACTTTCCAGATTCCAGTTTCCGGCTTTTGCCTCCTTTGTCTGCGAAAGTACCGCCTCAATCACCGTCATATCCGAATCAAATTCCGGATTCTGCGGAAGATAATGGGGTACCACGTGATTTGCCCGGATTACGCTTCCATCATCCGGTTCTTCGATTCCTGCAATGATTTTTAAGAGAGTGGATTTTCCGGTTCCGTTGATACCGATTATCCCAACTTTCTCATTTTCCTGTAAATAGAAAGAAGCTTTTTCAAAAAGCTTCCTTTCCGTATAAAACTTTGTGATGTTTGTTAAATTAATAATGTTCATATCAATTACCTTCCGTAGTCCTCTTCTCTCTGCGCAGAACTACGCAAAAAGAACAGACAGTCTTTTTCCGGCATCGGTTTGCCATAATAATAACCCTGTATATATTTGATGCCGATAGCCTCCATTGCATCACTCTGTTCCTTTGTCTCAATTCCTTCCACAACAACAGAAATACCCAGCTTCTCCATGGTGCGGATTTCATTTTCCAGAATGATACGGGCTGTTTCATTTTCAAAATATGCCCAGGTCATCGTCTTATCAATTTTTATTTCCCGGAATGGGAATTTTACTAAATAAGAAAAGTTCGAATTGCCTGTCCCATAATCATCTGCAGCGAATTGGATTCCGAGCTCATTTAGTTCTTCCATCTGGCGCAACATCAAATCCGTCGCCTGAATCTCTGTGCTTTCTGTGATTTCTAAAGTAATCATAGAAGGCGGAATGTGATATTTTTTCAGGACCGGCATTATTTTATCCTTCATGCTCTGCTGCATGCATTGGGCAACAGACACATTCACCTGAATTGTGCGGATTCCAAGAGATTCATTTGCCAAAATATGCTTTGACAGGAAACGACAGCATTCCTCCAATACAATTTCCCCAATTTGGATAATGCTTCCGTCTTTTTCTGCCAGAGAAATAAACTCATCCGGAGGCACAAAACCCAAGACTTCATCATTCATACGCGTAAGTGCTTCCAGCGATACAACCCTTTTTTCCTCTAAAGAATAAATCGGTTGGAAATAGACTTCCAGCTTTCGGTTTTCAACTGCGCGCTTTAATGCAAACTCTACCTGTTTTCGACGATTATATTTTGAAAGCAATTCCTCGTCCATTTTCACCACGCAAACACTCTGTTCTTTTGCTGTTTCAAGCATATATGCCTGCATAGCAAAAAATTCCGGCACTTCCCTGAAATGAATCGGATACTGCTGAATACAAATCAGTACTTCTGCGTAAAAATAGTTCTTCTGAACCTTCCAGACATCTGCAAAACGTTCCTGCAGAATTTTTAGAACCTCTTCCTCTTTTCTCTCTTCCGGTACCATAACTTCAAAGCTTTCATCCCTGTAATGGAATACGCAAAAACGTCCGAAGCAGTTCGTCAGATATTTCCCGATTTCTTCTAACAGCATTTCTGAATTTTCTTCCCCGAAAAGGGTCTGTAAGCGACGAAAGTTCTTTATTTCAATAGAATATACAGAAAAATGATTTTTATTTTCCATCCACTGCTGTAGCTGCATTTTTAATGCACTTGCATTTCCGGTTCCGGTCAGAGAATCAAAATGCTCACTCGGATTTTGCATAGAAAGATATAGCAGGAACAAAATGATTGCATTTCCTGCGCTTGTTAAAATGAGATCCCTATATATAAACTGAATCATGATAGCCGAAATAGCAACCAAACTGTAAAACAATAATATGGTTTTCAAACGGAAAGATACCTTTTTAGACTGAATCATAACAACAATGACATTCAGCAGGAAAAAATATCCGATATAAAAATATCCAAAATTAGCACCAAATCCCTGATAATAGCAATTATCTTCAAAGTAATAGAAAAAGCCGATAAATGGGGTGAATACCACCATCAGTTCAAAAAATACAAACGGAACATTGGCAAAAGCCAACGCTACTTTTTGATGCTTTGGCTCAAAAGAACAGATTAGTAATATGTATCGGAATAACAGATACGATACCAGTCCCTCAAACACAAAAAAGGC
Organism: uncultured Roseburia sp.; assembly: GCA_946055175.1. Taxonomy (GTDB): domain Bacteria; phylum Bacillota; class Clostridia; order Lachnospirales; family Lachnospiraceae; genus Roseburia. Next base: position 775 of record CAMGET010000135.1, on the reverse strand, counting down.
AAACGCCAATAATTCGTTCACACTTTGTGGAACGAATTTAGCATTTGCCAGTCCAAGGGAAGATGCAATGTTAAAAGCACACTCTAAAATACTTGCTCCCAATACAGCCATAAATATATGTGCCTTTTTTGTTGGAAACTGACGCACAAATAGATAGTGCAAAAAAATAATTAACAATAAAAGAAATGCTGCAATTTCATACTCGTACCTATATTGCACCTGTATTTTCCTCCTGTGCTGCCTTCGCTTCCAAAATCGCCTCATTCAGCTGCAGCATTTTCGCATCCAGCATAGATACAATTTCGGAGCATTCTCTTAAGTCACGACTTATATAATCCGGTGCATTGCCTTCGAACTTATAGTATATCTTATGCTCTAAGCTTGCCCAGAAGTCCATCGCCATGGTTCGTATCTGAATCTCAACCTTTGTATTTACTGTTCGGTCAGACATAAAAATCGGAATTGTCACAAGCATATGATAGCTTTTATATCCGCTTTCCTTTGGATTTTTAATATAATCCTTTACAGATACCACGGTCAAGTCCTTCTGCTTGCCAATCATTTCCGCCAATTTATAGATATCGGAGGTAAAAGAACAGACAATTCGAATACCCGCAATATCATTTATGTAATTAATCATGTTTTCAATAGATGTCTCTTTCCCGTACCGTTTCAACTTCTTTACGATACTCTCCGGTGTCTTAATACGTGCCTTCACATATTCAATCGGATTATACTGATGTACATGCTGAAACTCGTCATTTAAGATCTCAAG
>CAMGET010000134.1 GCA_946055175.1 uncultured Roseburia sp. | reverse complement strand
CCTGTTATGCCAGTCCTTTTATTTTCAAAATTTCTCCCGGATTCTCTACAATATATGTCGCTCCGGCATTTTCTAACTCTTCATAATTGCCATATCCATACAACACTCCAACAGAGTCTAGGCCGACCTGCTTTGCCCCTAGCACATCATGCTCTCTGTCTCCAATCATAATCGCTGAGGCCTTATCCGTTATCTTGCACTGTTCTAGCGCATAGGCTATGACATCTGCCTTTTTCGTCCGTTTTTCATCCATGGTAGCACCTGCGATAAAATCGAAGTAGCGATCTAAATGGAAATACTGCAAAATCTCTACTGCAAATGCTTCCGGCTTCGAAGTGGCTACAATCAGTACCTTTTTTCGGCTCTTTAGTTCTGTCAACACCGCCTCAATTCCCTCATAAACTTCATTTTCATACAAGCCCTTTGGTTTAAAATATTCACGATAATATGTCAAAGCTAATTCACTTTCCTCTTTTGAAAATCCATAATATTTCTCAAAAGATTCCAGAAGTGGTGGCCCAATAAATTTATATAGCGTTGCTCTGTCTTCCACATCAATGTTGAATTTTTTCAACGCATACATGACCGAATTGGTAATTCCAATTCCCGGGTCAGTCAGTGTACCGTCTAGGTCAAATAATATGTATTTATACATGATGCCTCCTTATTGCTGTATTCTAATGTTAAAATTGACAAATACTCCTTGATTATCTTCATAGATTTTCCCTTCAAATATTGTCCGACATTACTTTTTATAGCTAAGCATTTTTTCTATAATGCCCCAGCATCCTCCTATATGGTTGGAAATGATTTGCATAATATTATTCCCATTATTTCAGCAGCAATATAATCACTACAAGTTATTAATAATCAGCGCCACGCCACTCACAATCAGCATCACAATTACAAGCTTTTTCACTATTTTTTCATTCAGTCCCCTGCTACTTGCCATGCCGGTGCTAAGCCCTATAAACATCCACGGAACCAGCAATAATGTCTGTTTTGCTGTTTCAAGAGTAATAATCCCGCAAAAAATATACATCAACACACGAAAGGTATTTCCGCTCTGTCTATCACGCAGTAGCATTTCCAACCCGATAAAAACAATCACAAAGCCTAAAACAGTTTTTACAACTTCTTCATGCGCAGTCTTTAAAAAATATGCTCCCGGAATACTGCCTGCTAAAACTAAAATTGCAAGTGGAATACTCATCCCCCAATTAATAGACTTCCGTTCCTTCCAAGCCAAAATTGCATTCGTTGGATAACCCAGTAATAACTCCACCGGAGTGATGTTAATACTACTATTTCCAAAGCTCAAAATAGTTGAAAATACCAGCGTATTTGCAAATCCGCATAACCCTTTTACAAAAAAGGCGCACAACGTTGCTACAATCCACCAAAACATGTCTGACTCCCTAGCATTTTATCAACTCAGAAACCGCCTGCTCCCAATATTTTTCCGGAATATCAGGCCAGATGCAGTTTCCTTCTTCCTTCTCACACAAAGCCATAGCTCTCGCCAATACACTGCCATGGCTTACATCTCCATGCTTCAGTACATACTCGGAAACTCTGCACCACCCCGGTGCTTTTTTATCTAATCCGGCTTTGTATAAATCGTCAATGACTCTCTCAACATTATAATCAATGCTTACAAATTCTTCCACCCATTTTCCCGCTTTTTCCTCTAAAAGCAGAAACTGCGTTTTATTATTGCTGCAAAATGGTACACCGACTGAGCCCGGATTTAGAATTGTCTTTCCATCGTGTTCAAACCTTCCCTGAATATGACTGTGCCCGCATAAAATCAGTTGATTTTTATCTGTCTCAATCGCAGGAAAACATTTTTTATTATCTGGAAGCAGTTTCTCTGACACGTTTTTCGGTGAACCATGACAAATTGTAATCGACGGCATATCCGTAAATTTCACTTCCTGTGCATGAGACATACCTTCAAAAAAATCCATATCCCGTTCTGTCAATTGCTGATAAGTATACAGCAGACATCCCGTTGTAGAGTCATAAGCCTTCCATCCCTGTTCACCGTAGGTCCGGTAATCCAGCCAATAATCCTCTTTATTTCCTTTCACAAAGTAGCATTCATATTGTTCCTTCATTTTATAAATCAATTCCATTGTCTTCTGCGGATATGCAAGGTCTCCTACATAATCCCCCAAAAAAATAAATCTTGTTACATCACGCTCTCTTGCATAGTCAACACACTTCTGCAATGCCACATAATTTGCATGAATGTCCGCTAAAACCGCTATCTTTAATTCCATAATAACTTACCTTCCCTTTGAAAAAGGAACCGCAAAGTTGCGATTCCTTTTCTATCTCAAATATCTATTGCCTAAAAAGATGCTTCATAATAGTACCAGCAATCAGCAATTTTCTTTGTTACTCCTTTATTGTCTCCATTCGCAGACCACTCCCAGGTATTTTTGTCACATTGTGTTAAAACAATGTCATAATTACCATAAACCAATGGCACATCATCAGGAGAATAGTAAAATCCATAATAAGTAGAAGCTGGTGCTATACCCAATCCAGTCACATAGAAATCTACCATCATATGCTCACCCTGCGGTTTAGAAATAGAATCAACATGCGGCACCTCTTGCATCGCTCCATCTTCTATCATTTGCATTGCTGCCTGCTTATAGCGTTCCTGATTCTTTTCCACCATGGAAAAAATGCGTCGTTCCGGATTTGAAATATAGCGAGCGAATAAAACCCCTGCTATTATGATTGCAATACCTACATATAATCTTACCTTTGCTACTCTCATGCCTTGCCCCTCGTAAAATACCTTCCATTCTTAGGTCATTATAGCAAAAATCCTATTACTTGTCTTGAAGTGAAACCTAAGAATTTCTTAATATTCCTTGTAGGTTTTTATCAAGAGTGGCATTTCTGCAGCCAACATGCAAATCCAGCCGATGATATAGCTAATTGGGAATGCTTCCATTCCATTGTATACATATTTTAGCAATGGAAAAATCACAATACAACGCACTGCAATATTTTTGATACTACTAAATAGAGTTACTTTCAAATCTCCAATTCCCCGAAAGAATCCCTGAATGCCATTTGTAAGCGCTGGTAACAGATAGGCTATGGATATAACACGCAGATATTTCACTCCTTCACTTACCACTGCTGGGTCTGTAGAAAATAATCCCATAATTGATTCCGCCCCAAAGAACCCTATGAGTAACACAAGAAAACCATAGCATAGTTCTATCACCATGCCTTCCTTAAAACCGGCTTTCATACGATCAAAGCGCCCAGCACCTTTATTTTGCGCCATGAAAGATGTCATGGCATGCCCAATATTTTGTTCCGGTGTATAACAAAAGTCATCAATTCGAGATGCTGCTGCAAATGCTGCAATCACAGGCACTCCCATGGTATTTACAGCACTTTGCATCACTACCTTACCTAAAGGAACCACAGCCTGCTGCATAGCTGATACCCATCCAAAGCTAATGGTTTTCTTTAACAATTCCTTATCGAAAATAAACCAGCTTTTTCGTATTTTTAAGAAATCAAATTTTATTTGTACATAAATGGCACATGCTAATGCACACAAAAACTCGCTAAATACCGTAGCTAATGCACAGCCTAAGCTTCCCATTCTTAAAATAATAACAAAGAACAAATCTCCACCGATATTAATTAGTGAACTCACTACCAAGAATAATAATGGCGTCTTACTATCACCAATCGCCCGAAATACCGCTGCATAAAAATTATAAATAAAGGAAAAAATCATTCCTACCATAATCACACGTAAATATTCCGTTGTAATTTCAAGAATATCAGCATCGATTTGTAATAGCATTAAAATTTGTGGCGAGAATATGGCCCCTGACACAGAGATTACCCCCGCAAAAATAATACCGGCGATTAAGGTTGTACTAATCTGTCTATGAAGCGTCTCATAATCCTTCGCTCCATACTGTGTACCCATTAATATTCCTGCACCCATACATAAGCCATTCATAAGAAGAAGCATCATCGTCATTATAGGGTTGGATACCCCTACCGCTGCAAGTGCTTCTTTACTTACGAAACGTCCCACAATAATACTATCTACTGCATTATAAGTAAGCTGAAATAGATTCCCCAATACTAGAGGTATCGTAAAACGAATCAGCATGGGTGTAATTTTTCCGGTTGTAAAATCCTTTGCCATTTTATGCCTCTACTAAATTCTCATTTGGAACATACCGTGTCTGTTGCAAAATGCATACAGCATACCATGTCCTTTTTTCCGCAATCGAATGGATACATCCTGCTCCGGATATAGTTTCACCATTTCCATTGTATCTGACGTCACATATGAAAGAAAGGATAGATAGTGTGTTTTTTCCATAGGGTGTTTTACCGTAACATAATATTCCTGGTCAATAGTTTCTACTTCTATCATGTGGTCATCATCACAAGGTTCTGCTTCTAATTCCGGCAAGGTAATGCCACAGCAAGAATACGTTCCACTTCCTACAGCAGTGATTATGTTACCACAAACCGGGCACACATAAAAGAGTATTTTCTTCATGTTTCCTGCAGGATTTTCATTCTCTTTCAAATCACCGGTTAATAATTCCGACACTGAAATTCCCAGTGCCTGAGCCAAGTCTTCTAAAATCGCAACATCCGGTAAGCCTTTTCCGGTTTCCCATTTTGAAATGGTTTTATCGCTAACTGCGATGCTGTCCGCCAATTCTTTTTGTGTCAGTTTTCTTTTCTCACGTAGTTGTTTCATTGTACTTCCTGTTACATAACTCATAATGAATACCTCTCTTCGTTTTTATGAGTTCATTGTAAGCTTGCATCCTTTTAACCGCAACCTACGGAAAGTAGAGTGCAAATTCACTATACTATTCATCCAATAATCCATGCAACTTATATAAGGCCAACATATTCTGGTACTGTAGCTTATTCCCCATCAGTTGCCGGTACGTTGCAGATTTTTCTTTTCCTTCCGCCTTTAATTGCTTCATTTTATTTTCTGCAGTTTCATAGTTTTTTTGAATCTCAGTGAGCATTTTTTCAAAAGCCTCTAATCGTTTTTCGTCGTCCAGCATCGCTAATGTCTCCTCGCACTTTTCTGTAATACGTTATTTTCATCATAGCAT
>CAMGET010000133.1 GCA_946055175.1 uncultured Roseburia sp. | reverse complement strand
AAAGCACTTCATGCACCTTCGTATAATCAATTACAATCGCCTCTAACGGATTCACTTCGTAGCGTTCTCCATCCATATTCACAGTGGCATGTCCATTCAGTATATATAGAATTTCCATTTCCCTATGCCAGTGGCAGGGGGAGTTATGCTGCATGGTAACAAAGCGGATATCAAATCCTCTGTCTTCTTCCAATTGTACATTTTCAAAATTCTTTTCTAAATCAATCATAAAACACGTATTCCATTTCTTTCCTATCTATAAACTACAGTTTCATTATAATTTATATTCTGTTTATTTTCAATTTATAAAGTCAATATTGCCTGATTTTTCGTTAATAATACATCTAATATTTTTCCTCGAGTCCTTGTATTATAACACTTGTCAGGAGGAAAGCTTCTGATACATGAAAACAATAAAAACAAATTTAAGGAGGAACTAATTATGTTTAATAAGGTTAAAAATTATTTTGAAAACAATATGGAGTCTATCGCAATGGGTTTAGCAATGGTAAGTGGTAACGATTTTCTTCCATTCATCGACTAATCGGTGAAGCCCATGAAAAGACAACAGAATACTAAAATAAGCAAAAAGCGTATCAAAGAAATCTTTTCGTGAGTTCTTTCGATACGCTTTTTCTTCTATTCTACGGCTTGTAAATAACTGCTTATACAATATAAAATCTGACCATTGTATTCTACTCTTGACCAACCGTATTCTGTATTAATACCGGTTCTGGTTACTGTTTCGCCATTGTGCAGGGTAGTCACAATTTGAGATTCCTCCATTGTCACGCTTGGCAATGTTCTAAGATTCACTTCAATTTTTGCTGTCACCACATCATTACATGCAGTAAATTCTGTTTTGATTCCATCATCATCCACCGGAGTGTCCTTCTGTGCCGGTGCGCTTAAATCTGTAGTAAGATAGCTGGATACGGCATAGTATGTTTCTCCGTTATACTCGACTCTCGACCAGCCGCTTTTGCTGATTCCGGTCCGGACAGCAGTCTCCCCGTTAACCAGCTGCAGCATTACCGTGCTGTCATCCCCCTGGCTCGGTTTGTCACGCAAATTCGTTTTATTCTTTGCAGTGACTGTATCATTAACCTCTTCAAAATTCATTAGTGCTTCTACATTTGCTGTCACTTGTTCCGGTAAAATACTGCTATGAGGTGCTTCTTCTCCTTCATAACCAAAATACGCAATATTTAAATCCACATTTCCGCTAATTCCGTCTACGGTTCCCTGATTCGTGTATTGCCACATTGCATACTCGCCCGCATAATCAGTCTCGGCAATGGTGTTATAATGTGACACCCACACCCTGTAATGTTTCTCCAAATCAGCAGTTTCCCATTTTGCGTCATCCGCCAGTTCATTTTTTGCCGCATAAAGCATTGGGGTATAACCCTGCTCATAAATCCGGTCCATAAAAGCCTCTGCTATTTCAGAACGTTCCTCTTTTGTAAGACAAAAGTGACGGTTTTTCTCATTGTCAAAGCCTTCACAGTCATAAGCAACCGGATAAGTAATCGGATACTGTGAAATCAGTTCCGCCACCCAGTCTGCCTCTTCCACTGCCTCTTCTTTTGTAACGGCGGAAGAAAAGAAGTAAACACCAAGCTTTATACCGTTCTTGGATGCCTCCTGTAAATTATATCTCGCCATCTCATCCTCGTGGATTTCTCCAAGTTCTAATGACCGGTAGCCTACTCGTATCATAGCAAACTCGATTCCCTCGGTAGCTACTTTTTTCCAGTCAATAACGCCCTGATACTTTGCCACATCAATACCAAGCGTCTGTTCCCTCTTTTCTGGGATAGTTCCGGCAGTTAGTAGCTGTATCGGTTCTTCTGTTTCTCCCGTCTCTGTCTGTGGAAGTTCCGTATTCACGGAGATTTCCCGATTTTCTGTCTGTTCATCCGGATCTATACTCAGTGTTTCTTCTTTTTTCGGACGAAGTAAAAATACCAATGCAACTGCAAGCACCAGAACCAGTATTGCCATGACTGCATATTTCGCATACTCTTTCCGCGTTGTAGCAGAGTTTGTCTTTCTATCGTCTTCCAGTTCATCATCAAATCGTTTCATTTATTTCATGCTCCTTATTTTCCAAACCATGCAAAAGGCAGATTGCTTAGAATTGGCCATACCAACCCAAGTAAAATGACATAAATAAGGTTCGCAGCTGTTAGTGCTTTACTCCAGTACGAGGTTGCCATTTGCAACAAAAAGAGTACCGGAAAAATCTTTGCCACAAACCGGATTAAGTACCACACCCGCATCTTTTGTATCTGGCGGTAATCCACCGGAAGATATTTTATTTTTTCATAGATACTGACAGAATTTCCTTCTTCCCGGAAGGTGAGATATGGGGCAATATAAAGCATCGCGCCTAAGGATCCAAACAACATGGGCATTGCCACAAAGCCGCTGTCTTCTCTCATCTCCTGATACGGAACCATCATCATAATACCAAATAATACTTCCAGGAATCCTGCGCCAATCCATTGTCCGATACTTTCTGCTTTCCATGACAGAAATTCCTTATAAAATGCTCTAACCTTTTGTTGTTCTTTCTTCATCATAATCCTTTCTCTTTAAAAAGCGAAGTGAAATTTTCTTAAGCTTTTCTTATTTTACAAAATCTATGCTTTCGCCAAATTGAATCAGTCTTCCCGCTTCCATGATTCCGACATAATCCATTTTCTGTCCAATTTCAGTTTGAATATGACTGGTCATTAAAACAGATGCTTCCTCTGTCCGAATTACTTCCTGTAACATCTTAAAAAAGTCAATTCGAAACACCGGATCCATTCCCACTGTCACCTCATCTAACAAATAAAGCACCGGTTTGTGTGCCATGGCAAAAGCCATCTGAAATTTCATTAATTCGCCACGGGACATCTTTCCTACCACGCGGGTTGACGACAAATCCATTTTATTTAGCGCTTCCCGAAAAAGTTCCATATCCCACACCTCATAAAGCGGTCCTAATATTTCTGCATTCTGCAGTGCGGAACGTTCCTTTAAAAACCTGTTTTCCTCCGATACAAAACCAACTTGATTGCGGGTTTTTATCAAATTCTTTCTAATATCGGCACCATCTATCCGTATCGTTCCGGTGTAGCGCACCTTCGGATTCATGATATAGTCAATCAGGGTTGTTTTTCCCGCTCCGTTCTTTCCTGCCAATCCCATGATGTAGCCTGCCGGAAGTGAGAAATGGATGTCCTCTAAATGAAATTTTTTTGATGTCCCCGTTACATGTTCAAATTCTAATAACATTTTATGCTTTCCTCCCGCTACCGCTCGGTCTTATAAAGAGTTTCTGCCATTTCCAAAAAGTCTTCGCAGTTTAAGCCGGCACTTTTTGCACCGGTAATCAGTTCCGCCAGTCTTTTTTCAATCATCATCAATTGTTTTTCCCGCAGATAGTCTGTATTGTATTCGCATACATAAAAACCCTTGCCTGCCACGGAACGAATCAGTCCTTCTTTTTCCAGTTCTTCATAAGCACGTTTTGTGGTGATAACGCTAACCTGTAAATCTCCTGCCAACGCGCGGATAGAAGGCAAGGCTTCTCCTGCATTTAAATCCCCTGTTACAATTGCATCTTTTAACTGATTTACAATGTGCTCATAGTTTGCCAGGGTTCCCTGGGGCTGTATTGTTATTCTCATAAATACCTCTCTTATGCTTTTTGTTTCCGGTTCATTCCATCGTAAGAAGTTTCATAGTCAATTGTCATTTCAATCATTGGCTTAAAGTAACGTAAAACTAGCGCATCACAAATGATTGCTGTTATTCCAAGCAGTATCATAATGATTCCGAAGAAAAGATCAATTTCTCCATCCCAGCCTATCATCGGAATCATCGCAAAAAACATGGCTGCAAGCAAACCGGTCAGACTGATTCCGTACAATCCTTTTAATTTTGGATTTTTCAAGCGGGTTTTCTTCTTTTCATCCCGCTCCCAGGTGCTTCCCGGCCAATTGGTGATAGAACTGTTAAGCATCACGGAAGCCATCCCGAAAAACTGAACCCACAAGAGCGCCGGCTCTGCTGCACCAAATATAACAGCCAATCCGTAAACCGTCACTCCTAACACAATCGGAATAATCAGACGTACCATAAACAGGGTTTTCACATAGCTTTCCCGTTCACCTTCCGATAGCGGGCAGAGAAACATTTGCTTTGGCAGGCGGATTGGGATTGCTGACATGGTATAAAGTCCAAACAATAGCGGCATTGCAAATGTATAGTAGCGCACCATACGTCCCGATTTTTCATTCAAGCCCATTATGATTGGAAAGATGGTAAGGAAATAGACATACAGCCAAATCATGTTAAATTGATATGTTTTTTGTAATCGGCTCCACCGAAAGCCCTCTCTGTAATCCCTTAATACCATTTTTATCATTTTATCTTCCTCACTCAATCTCTAATTTCCCTTTCCGCTTTGTGATAAAATACATTAGTTCTTCAATCGTTGGCTCTGTGACGGTCAGCCCCTCATAAGTAAATCTTCTTCGATGTCGAACAAGTGCCTTTGTTCCATAAGGTCCTTCTTCCATATGAATAATCTGTTCCTTTGGAAGTAGCTTCACTTTATATGCCTCACCGGATACCATTCGGAACGTATTGTGCAAAGTCTCAATGTCCATGGCAAACAGTTGCTGCCCCATTTCCAGGTAAACAATGTAATCTGCCAGCCGGTCTAAGTCCTCCGTCAGATGTGTGGCTAAGAGAATACTGTGCTTTCCATCAGCAATAAAGTTCTTCAATTCCTTTAAAAAGTCTTCCCGAAATTCCGGATCAAAGTTTCCTGTCGGTTCATCTAAAAACAGCAGTTTAGGCTGGTGCGCTAAGGCAAATGCAAACTGAAACTTCAGTTCTTCCCCCTTTGATAAGCTTCTATATTTGCGAACAGGATTCAGCTCGAACTGCTCTAAATATGCTTTCATCCGTTCCGGCTTGTAGTTTACATAATATTTTCCATAGTAATCTGCATTCTCCTGCAGGCTTCGATAGTCTTCAAACAACCGCTCCTGTAAGACGACACCGATTTCTTCATGTATAGCATGTTCCTCTGTGGCATACTGCTTTCCACAAATAGTGATTTCACCCTCGTTTGGCTTATACAGCCCCATCAGTAAATGCAATAGCGTCGTCTTTCCGGAGCCATTTGGTCCTATCAGTCCCATAATATAC
>CAMGET010000132.1 GCA_946055175.1 uncultured Roseburia sp. | reverse complement strand
TGCGAGCTGCTCACTCAGACAGTAAATCAGCTCTGCCATGAATTCTGATGTACTGCGGCGTGTTCCAAGCACAGGTACATTATTTTCTTCTGCGATACGTAAAAACAGTTCATCCGGCTGTAAGTCCCTGCAAAAGATAATGCACGGAATATCATAAGACATAAATTCCTTATAAATAGCCTCCTTACGCTCAGCATCCAATTGTTTTAAATACGTATGCTCTACATTACCGATAATCTGTACACGCGACTGTTCAAAATGTTTAAAGAATCCACTCAGCTGTAACGCCGGACGGTTTACGTCACTTACCTTAATTCGATGCCCTTTTAAATCCATATCCGGCATAAAATTATATAGGTCTAATATCTGTATTATTTTTGATACTCCAACACCCTTTACTGCATCCATACCACTTCTCGTTCCTTTCTGATTTTTGTTTCAATATAGCACACTTGTGGGGAATCTTCAACTTTCATGAAAAAAAGAATAAACAGACAAAGCTGCTTTTTCATTCATGCTTTCCGTATTCGCTAAATCCTCTACCGTTGCTGCCTTAATTGCATCAAGTGACTGATATTTTTTCATCAGCGCCTTCCTTCGTGAAGGGCCGATTCCTTCTATATCATCCAGAACGGAATGAACCTGGTCCTTACTTCTTAATGAACGATGATATTCAATAGCAAACCGGTGTGCTTCGTCCTGGATACGGGTTATTAGTTTAAATCCTTCACTGTGCGTATCAATCGGAATCTCCACATTTTTATAATATAACCCTCTGGTTCTATGATTGTCATCCTTTACCATACCACAGACCGGAATATTTAGGCGCAGTTCTTCTAATACCTTAAGACAGATGTTCACCTGACCTCTACCACCATCCATCATGATTAAATCCGGGAATCTTGAAAAACTGCCATATTCATCAGACAATTCTTTTTCTTTTAATTCCTTCTGTTCTGTCATACCATGGGTAAAACGTCTGGTCAGAACCTCATGCATGGAAGCGTAATCATCCGGTCCCGTAACCGTATGCAATTTGAACTTTCGATAGTCGCTGCGTTTCGGCTTTCCTTTTTCATAAACAATCATCGAACCTACCGTCTCAAAACCATTGATATTGGAAATATCGTAGGCTTCTATCCGAACCAGATTCTTCATATCGAGCCACTTTTCGATTTCTTTCATGGCTCCAATGGTCCTGCCCTCTTCCCGCTTCAGTTTTTCTTTATCCTGTACTAAAACAAGCTGTGCATTTTTTTGCGCAAGTTCCACCAGTTTTTCTTTCATCCCTTTTTGAGGGATACGAATATAGACCTTGCTGCCACGCTTTTCGGTAAGCCAGTTTTCCAAAATCTCCTGTTCGTCGATTTCCTGAGGAAGCATAATTTCTCTCGGAATATACGGCGTACCGGAGTAGAACTGCTTCATAAAGGTAGTCAGTATCTGCGTACGTGTATCCTCCGTACCAATGCGCATATAGAAATGGTCTCTTCCGATTAGCTTTCCGCCCCTGATAAAAAACACCTGAACGACAGCATCATTTTCATCCCGTGCCAATGCCACAATGTCCTTATCTTCTCCATCGGTATTGGTCATCTTTTGTTTCTGCGCAATCTGTTTCACACTTACAAGAAAATCTCGATATTGAATTGTTTTTTAAAATTCCATATTGATGGAAGCTTCTTATATCTTTTGTTCCAGAGACTTAATGATACCGGAATAGTTTCCGTTCAAAAACTCAAGAGCCTCATCCACTCGTTCTCTATAAGCTTCCTTACTGATGTATGCCTGACAGGGTGCATCGCACTGATGAATATGATAATTCAGACATGGGCGCTCTTTTCCGGTATCCTTTGGAAGATTCCGGTTACAGGTTCGAAGACCATAGAGCTTATTAATCATTTCAATGGTATCCTTTACCGCACCTGCGCTGGTATATGGCCCGAAATAACGTGATTTATCCTTTTTCTGCTGACGTGAAAAGAGGACCCTTGGAAAATCTTCTCCAAGAGTCACCCTGATATAGGGATATGTTTTATCATCCCTTAACATCGTGTTATATTTCGGTCGATGTTCTTTTATTAAATTACATTCTAACACCAGCGCTTCCAGTTCAGAATCTGTAATAATATATTCAAAGCGGACAATCTGTTTTACCATTTGTGCCTTCTTGATTCCTTCATCATGGCTTGCCTGAAAGTACTGGTGCACACGTTTCCGGAGGCTTACCGCCTTTCCAATATAAATAATGGCATCCCGGGCATCATGCATAATGTAAACACCCGGCTGATCCGGAAGCTTTTTTAATTCTTCCTGAATATTAAACATGTTCTTCTTCCTTCGGCAATTTGCCCTCGGCTTCCATTGCCTGTTCCATGAAACTCTTCTTTTCTTTTTCTTCTTCCGGTTCCGGAATTCCTTTGATTTCCCGGAAAATCTTCATAAACTCTTTTCCGGTGATTGTCTCATGTTCATACAGATAATCGGAAATCTTCTCCAGACACTCACGGTTTTCTGTCAGCATCTGCATTGCTTCCTCATAACACTGATTAATAAGTGCAAGTACTTCCTTATCCAGTTCAGCCCTGGTAGCACTGGCCACATTATAAGCCGCCTGATTATCCAAATACTGATTTTCTGTGCTTGCAAGACACATCATACCAAATTTTTCTGACATACCGAATCTGGCAATCATAGCGGTTGCAATATTTGTTGCATGTTCAATATCATTTGCTGCACCACTGGTTGCAGAATTAAATTCCAGCATTTCTGCTGCACGTCCTGCCATATAGGTACGAATCTTCGCAAGCAGTTCTTCCTTTGTCTGTAAAAACTTCTCTTCTTCCGGTGTCTGAAGTGTATAACCAAGCGCACCCATCGTACGCGGCACAATCGTAATTTTCTGAACAGGTTCCGTATCCTTTTGTAAAGCGGCTACAATTGCATGACCCACTTCATGATAAGCCACAATTTTACGTTCCTGATCACTCATAATACGATCCTTTTTCTCTTTTCCGCCCACTGCTACAAGTTCAAAAGCTTCAAAAAGATCTGCCTGATTTACATATTTTCTGCCTTTTTTAACTGCACAAATAGCTGCTTCATTAATCATGTTCGCAAGATCTGATCCCACCAGACCTGCCGTAGCAAGTGCAAGTGCATCCAAATCAACAGTCTCATCCATCATAACATCTTTGGAATGCACCTTTAAGGTATCCAGACGTCCCTTTAAATCCGGTTTATCTACAATAATACGTCTGTCGAAACGTCCAGGGCGAAGTAATGCCTTATCCAGCACTTCCGGTCTGTTAGTTGCTGCTAAGATTAAAAGTCCCTTCGATGTATCGAAACCATCCATCTCCGCAAGAAGCTGATTTAATGTCTGTTCACGTTCATCATTACCGCCATAGCGGGAATCACGGCTTTTACCAATCGCATCAATTTCATCAATAAAAATAATACATGGTGCTGATTTCTGTGCATCCTGGAACAAATCACGCACACGGGCTGCACCTACACCAACGAACATTTCTACAAAGTCCGAACCTGCAAGTGAGAAAAACGGCACACCTGCTTCTCCTGCCACTGCCTTTGCAAGCAACGTTTTTCCGGTTCCCGGAGGTCCTACCAAAAGTGCACCTTTTGGAAGTTTTGCCCCGATTTCCTTATATTTTAACGGATTATTCAAAAAGTCTACCACTTCCTGTAAAGATTCCTTTGCCTCATCCTGCCCGGCTACATCCTTAAAGGTAACGCCGGTCGAACGCTCCATATTAAAGACTTTTGCTTTACTTTTACCGACTCCCATTCCCATGCCGCCGCCCATGCGCTTCATAAGAATGCCCATCAACATCCAAAGCAGCGCCAATGGAAGAATGATGCTTAAAATATTATAAATCCAGGTAGAAGTATTATCCGGAATCACACGGGATATTTCAACGCCCTTTTCTTTTAACAGTGGAAGTAAATCCGGATCATTTACCAAGCCGCAGTAATATGTTATCTGCTGCTCATAAAGGCTAACTTTTTCTTTTACAGGTGTAATGTTAATCTGGTAAGAATCGAGTTCTACTGATTCCACCTTATCTTCTTCCACCATTTCAAGAAACTGTGTATACGTAATTTCTTCCGTACTCATAGCTGCGAAGCGGTTCATCAGCATTGTCATAAAAAACAGTACAACCAATGAAACCATGACGAAAGCCATGACAGTCTGACCGCCCCGGTTATTCCGGTTCTCATTCTGATTATTATTCTGATTGTTATTCTGGTTATTATCCATTTCTTTACCTTTCCTTTGTTACAACTTAAAAGCACTTCTATTATATTGAAAAACAAGTCTAAAAGCAATCCTTTTACATTTGATGACGGACAACGGCATATTCGTCATCCAGCTGATAGTAAGGACATTCCCGGTAATCGCTCTGCATCAGTCGTGCAAAATCATCCTCGTCCATATCTACCTCACAATAATAGCACTCATCTTCTTCATCGTATACGTTATATACGCAGGAATCACAACTTGCATTTGCCATTATGTATCTCCTCCTACCATTTTGAAATCACTTCATCATACAGTTGCAGTAAATGCTCCTTTAAAAGTTCTCTTAACATCTCCCAGTACTTCTCTGTTACCTCTTCTCCATCATCCTGAAATTCCATAATATCCATCACTGCATCTAAAATCTCCGGATTCAAGTCATCCATTGCTTCCTGAACAGCTGCTTCAAAATCGCAATACACCTCGCTTTTCAGGTACAGGACGAAATTTTCTCTGTTTAAATTTCTGGCTTCATAACTTTCTGTAAAAATATCATTTCCTGCTTCTGCAATCTCTTCAAAGGTTTCTTTTACCGTAGTATAATCCACAACACAATAATTTTCTGTAAAAAACTTATCAAAAACCTCTTTATCTATTTTCTCCATGATGTCCTCTTTTCTGTCATCGTATTGCTTTTTTTCTTTTCCTATGTTATCTTACTTAAGAATTTTACACGAAATACAACTTTTGTAAAGGAGAATTCCCATGTCCATGTATGACAATTTACCAAAAGATCCGGTGATTTTATTAAGCTTCACAAACACCCAGCTTCGTGACACTTTTAAAACCTTAGATTCCTTCTGTTATAATTTCAATATCTCAAAAGAAGACCTCTGTGCAAAGCTTTCACTGCTTCATTATGAATATGATTCAAAAACAAATCAATTTATTTAAGAATAGTTTGTCAGGATTTCTTCCAG
>CAMGET010000131.1 GCA_946055175.1 uncultured Roseburia sp. | reverse complement strand
AGCTAAATATCCCTACTCCCCATACTCCAATGGTTCAATCCCCTTCACCCAAAGAATTTCCGCCAGAGGCACATGGCAATAGCCGTTTGGATTCTTATCCAGATACTTCTGGTGATATTCTTCTGCCTCATAAAAGTGGTGAAGCGGACAGGCTTCTATTGCAAGCTTCTCCCCAACCTTTTGTTCCAGTTCTTTTAAAGACTCTGTCACAATCTTTTCATCCGCTGGGTCTGTAAAATAAATACCGGTACGATACTGATGTCCTTCATCTTCACCCTGCCTGTCTACGGAAACCGGGTCAATAATGCGGTAAAACAGTTTTAGTAAAATAGGAAGCGGCACCTGTGTTTCGTCATAAACAACCTTTACCGTCTCCGCATGCCCCGTATTTTCGTATCGCACCTGCTCATAGGTAGGATGGTCGGTGTTTCCATTTGCGAAGCCAACCGTAGTCTCTAAGACACCTTTCATATTAGATACGTATTTTTCCACGCCCCAATAACATCCACCTGCCAAATAAATTTCCTTCATCGCAAAATTTCTCCTATTTTAACAAGTTCTCCACAACCTTCACTGCTGCTGCCGCATCCTTCGAATAGCCGTCTGCATGAATTTCTTCCGCAAAGCTTTCCGTAATTGCAGCTCCGCCAATGATAATCTTAGCTGTGCAACCCTTACTCTTGGCTAATTCCACAACCTCTTTCATCCGCATCATGGTAGTGGTCATAAGTGCGGAAAGTCCGATAACCGCTGCGTTCTCACGCATTGCCGTCTCAACAATCACCTCAGCCGGAACATCCTTTCCTAAATCCAGTACCCGATAGCCATAATTTTTCAACATCAGAACAACCAGATTTTTACCAATGTCATGAATATCTCCTTCTACGGTCGCCACAACAATGGTCGCCATCTCTTCGCTTCCTTCGTTTTGCTCCAGCATCGGTTCCAGATACTCAATCGAAAGCTTCATCGCGTTGGCACTGGAAATCAGCTGTGGCAGAAAATATTTCTGCTTGTCAAACAGCTCGCCAACCTCGTTAATTGCCGGGATTAGATGTTCATTGATAATTTCATTTGGTTTGATTCCTACATCTAAAAGATGTTTTGTTTCTTCTATGACAGTGCCCTTGTTTCCCTTTAATACCGCCTGATATACCGGGCTTTTTTCTGTGCTCTGTGGCTCCTGCTTGCTAACTACTACACCCTCCCGGCTCTTGGAAACAGCTTCCTTCGCCGGGCTTACACTGCTTCCCACCGGTACGCGCACCAGTTCCGTTCCCTCATATTTAACCTTCACCGCATTCATACGATCAATATAGCGCAAGTCGCTTCCTGCCTTTGCCAAAAGCAAATCAGAAGCAAATGCCGCATTCATCAAAAGCTCCTGAGACGGATTGGCAATGGCCATGGTAAGTCCTTTTTCAATTGCCATGGTAAGGAATGCCGTATTGATATTCGCACGCTCCGGCAAACCAAAGGAGACATTGGATAAACCGCAAACCGTTGGCAGGCTCAATTCTTCCTTACAGTAAGCAAAGGTTTCAAAACACTCCAGCGCAGCCCTTGGATTCGCACCAACCGTTGCAGCTAAACCATCTACAACAATATCTTCTTTTGCAAGGCGCACTGCCTCGGCTTCCGTCATCACCTTGCGGATGATTTTATGCTTTTCTTCCATACTTGCAGGTAATCCCGCATCGGAAAGCGGCAGCAAAATAAACATCGCGCCATATTTTTTTGCCAAAGCTAACAGCTTATGCATTTTTTCTGTTTCCATCGAAATGGAATTAATCAGGGCTCGTCCCGGATAAATACGGAGCGCTGCCTCAATAATATCCACATAGCTGGAATCGATACAAAGTGGGCAATCTACGGTGGTTGTCACTTCATAGACGGCATTTAACATCATCTGTTTTTCATCGATGCCGTTCATTCCCATGTTAATATCCAAAATCTGTGCGCCGTCTGCCTCCTGGCTTAAAGCCATGTCGCGCACCATATTAAGACTCCCTTCCCGAAGTTCGGCTTGTAATTTTTTCTTTCCGGTCGGATTGATACGCTCACCAATCACCATAAAATTACCGTCCAACTGCAGTTCTACCATCGCACGCTCCGAAGTCAGTACACGGCGTTTTACGGCAAGCGGTGCAGCTGTTTTCATACCGGAAACGGCATCGGAAAGCGCTTTTATATGCGCCGGTGTAGTTCCGCAACAGCCGCCAACAAAGCTTGCGCCTGCCTCTACCAGTAATTTTCCATAAGAGGCAAATTCTTTCGGAGTCGTATCATATACGGTCTTTCCATTTTCAAGGCGCGGCAAGCCGGCATTTGGTTTTGCAAAAACAGGAATTGTGGCATATGCTGCCATGGCCTTCACCGGTGCAATCATATCTTCCGGTCCGGTAGAACAGTTAATACCGATTGCATCTGCACCCAGTTCCTGCAAGACAACCGTCGCAATCTCAGGCGAGGTCCCGTAAAGGGTTCTTCCGTCTGTCTGATAAGTCAGTGATACCATAACCGGCAACTCAGAAACTTCGCGGATTGCAAGAACTGCTGCACGACATTCCTGTAAACTCATCATGGTTTCCACCACAAATAAATCCACGCCTGCTTCTTCCAATACGCGCACCTGTTCCTTATAGATGTCAACCAGTTCTTCAAACTGCAAGTCCCCAATCGGGTAAAGCTGCTGTCCCGTCATGGTCAGGTCTCCTGCCACAAGCACTCTGCCAGCCGCAGCATTTATTTCACCTGCGCTTTTACGTGCCTCGATTGACAAAGCAACCAATCTACGGTTCATGTCCTCCAGCCCGGACTCAAGCCCATACTCCTGCAGTTTCAAGTGGTTTGCGGAAAACGTCGGTGCATAAAGAATCGTCGTTCCTGCCTCTATATATGCCATCTGTAAATCAATCAAAGTTTGTGGATTTTCCAAAATCCAGCTTTCCGGGCATACGCCCACAGGCATTCCTGCCTCCTGTAAATTCGTGCCGGTCGCGCCATCTAAAATCACCGGACCATTTTTCCATAAATTCTGAAACTCTTCTCTCGTCATCGTTCTCTCTCCCATCTTATTGCAACCATTATTGCATTTTTTGCGCCCGGTGGCAACATTTTTGTTACTATTCACTGGCAAGCCAGCAAACAGTAACCATTTTTCCAATTGAGTTTTTCAAGAATCCGTATTATGATAAGGGTACAAAAAAAATGATTACAAAGCAGGAGAAACAGCATGAACCATACACCGGGAAAAATCAGACTGGCCGCCCTCGACATGGACGGCACGCTTTTTAACAATAAACTGGAAATCACGCCAAAGACACAGGCAGCTATTAAAGCAGCCATCGCAAGCGGTGCTCAGGTGGTTATTTCAACGGGCCGCCCGTACATCGGACTCCCTGTAGATGCGCTAACCGAGCTTGGCATCCGCTATGCCATCACCGCAAACGGCTCCGCTATCTATCGTTTGCCGGAAAAAGAATGTATTTTTTCAAACTGCATGCGTCCGGAAACCGTTGCCCCAATCATCCGCTATCTGCAGACAAAGGACATCCAGTATGATGCTTTCATCGGCGGAAACCGCTACAGTGAGGAGCATGGACAAGATGTTATTGAGCGCTTAACACAGATGCCGTCAGCTACCCGTTCCTATATCAAGTCAAGCGGCATTTTAACCGATAATCTGGCAGATTTTATTTTGGAACGTGAGT
Source organism: uncultured Roseburia sp. (assembly GCA_946055175.1). Lineage (GTDB taxonomy): Bacteria > Bacillota > Clostridia > Lachnospirales > Lachnospiraceae > Roseburia. The sequence goes on along the minus strand of CAMGET010000131.1, from coordinate 1,549 downwards.
TAGAGGTACAAAAAATGACCTTGAACTTCTATCCGTTGCCGGATGGAAGCTATAAGGACCGCGTAGATGTTTGGAACCATTTAAAAGCCAATCCACAGGTTACCGTTTTATCCGGCGGCTATCAGAACGTAGAATTTACAAAAGCGGGCACCACAAAGGCAATGGGACTCCGCTTCCTTGCTGAGATGTTCGAGATTCCAATCGAAGAAACCATGGCAGTGGGCGATTCCCAAAACGACATGGATATCATGCAGGCTGCAGGCATCGGTGTCGCAATGGAAAATGCCACTGACGAAGTCAAAGCCATCGCTGACTTTGTAACCAAGAGTAACTTAGAAGATGGTGTGGGATATGCCATTGAGAAATTTATTCTAGCATCATTTTAATAATCTCTTTGTCTGTTTGGTGCATTCCCACTTTGCCAATATAGCCGACACAGCTAATTGTCTCGCCTGCATCCTCTTTTAAAATTCCGGTGTAGGCTTCATATTCTTTATTCTGCATTGCAAGATAATGTGCCATCATCGACGCATCAAGGCTTGATGCAATTTTTGCGGCACACGAGATTTTCGCGCCATCACAGATTATGCCCGGAATATTTGCCAGGGTATTATCTATGGTGGCTTTAATCTGGCTCATAGAGCCACCCACTAAATATGTAATCGCAGCTGCACTGGCACAGGAAGCCGATACTGCTCCGCAGAAAGCAGAAAGTTTTCCGATAAATTCCTTCTGATAAATGGTAAGCAGGCCGGAAAAAGCCAATGCCCTATACATTTTTTCCGTTGGAATATTCTTCTCTCTTGCATAAATAATCACCGGAACGGAAGACGCGATTCCCTGATTACCACTCCCCGAATTAATGATAACCGGCATATCGCAGCCTCCCATTCTTGCTTCGGATGCGGCTGCTGCATAAGCCTTCATACGCGTTACTACGCCATCTGCATAGGATTCCCGAATAACCCGTCCGATTCCAAGCCCGTAAGAGCCTGAGATTCCTTCATATGCAATGTCCATATTGCAGCGAATCTGGCGTTCAAAGATATCATGAATCTTATGAATAGAAACTTCATCTGCAAAAAGTTTGATATTTTCTAATGACAATTGAGAACGGTCTGTGGTATACCCCTTCTTTGCCAGTTCCTCCGGTTTTTCGTATACAACTTTCCCATCCATTTTGATTTGTACAATGTTCGTATGCGTATGTCGAACCTCAACCTCTGCCTGATGTCCGTCCGCCTCAAGTACAATCACAAAATGAAGTGGAATTTCCGAATCCAAAAACTCAACATTACAGCACTTCTTTTCCAAAAGCTGTTTCGTTTTTTCACGTTCTTCCTCGGAAACATGCTCCAACACTTCCATTCCTGCTTTCGCATCTCCGGCAATGGCGCCTAAAATGCAGGCTGCTTCAATTCCCGTCAGCCCACCGGAATTTGGAATCGTTACGCATCTTACATTTTTTATCATGTTTCCGGAACATCTTGCGGTCATTTTTTCCGGCTCCATGCCCAGCGTCTCTCTACCCTTTGCAGCTGCATAGGCA
>CAMGET010000130.1 GCA_946055175.1 uncultured Roseburia sp. | reverse complement strand
CTGACAGGTCTTTACCTTATAAATGTCTCCCTGATGCTCAAAATTATCAAGTTTCGCTTTTTCGCTCAATGTGTAATCACCAAAGCTTATCGTTCCATCTGCTTCTGTGCGAATCAATTCCCTCACTGCTGCCATTTTTTCCTCCTATGTCAACCAAACACTTCCTTAATAAAAGTATTTCTGACGTAAAAATTCTTTGTTTCATATTATATAATAATTATTCTGCTATTTCCAGTCTTTTCGAGAGATTTCACTTATTTTTAAGATTCCTTCACTGTAAAAGAAATAGCATCCTTTTTCACAGAAACAATGACCTTATCTGACTTTTTCACTCTGCCTTCCAAAATTTCCTCTGCAAGTCTGTCCTCAATCTCGCTTTGGATTTTCCGGCGCAGTGGACGTGCACCATATTTCGGTTCATATGCCTTTTCCACAATATAATCTTTTACGCTGTTTTGAACTGTAAGTGTAATATCCATCTGCTTCTTACAACGAGTCATTAAATCTTTCAGCATCAATGTTACAATCAGCTTCATGTCTTCTTTATTTAAAGCACGGAATACAATCGTCTCATCAATTCGGTTTAGAAATTCCGGTTTGAATATGCGTTTTACCTCTTCCATAACACCATTCTTCATGCGCTCATAATTCTGCTTTTCATCATCTGTAGATGAAAATCCGAGTTTTTTCGGTTCCACAATCGACTGTGCCCCTGCATTGGAAGTCATAATAATAATCGTATTTTTAAAATCAACCTTGCGTCCCTGTGAATCAGTAATATGTCCGTCATCCAGAACCTGCAATAAAATATTGAATACATCCGGATGAGCCTTTTCAATTTCATCAAACAAAATTACAGAGTATGGATTTCTACGCACCTTCTCGCTAAGCTGTCCTCCATCTTCATGTCCAACGTATCCCGGCGGAGAGCCAATCATTTTTGAAACACTGTGTTTCTCCATGTATTCAGACATATCCACGCGAATCATTGCCTGCTCTTTTCCGAAAATTGCTTCTGCGAGGGCTTTCGATATCTCCGTCTTTCCCACACCGGTCGGTCCTAAGAATAAGAAGGAACCGATTGGTCTTCTTGGATCTTTTAGGCCCACACGGCCACGGCGTACTGCTTTCGCGACTGCAGAAACAGCATCCTCCTGACCTATCACACGTTTGTGTAAAATCTTTTCTAATTTTCGTAAGCGTACCGCTTCATCCTCTGCCAAACGTTTCACCGGAATCTTGGTCCAGCCTGATACAATATCCGCAACTGCATCCTCGTCCACTGTAAGATTCTTTTTCTGGATTTCCTTCTTTGCCTTTGCAGTCAGTTTTTCTGCCTTCTTCTCCAGCTCTTCTTTCTCTTTACGGCACTCCTTTGCAGCTAAAATATCTCCCTGCTCTAAGTGTGTTTCCAGTTCCAGTTCTTTCTCTGAAATTTCCCGGCGTAATCCGGCAAGTTCAGAAGGATTTTTTACACCTCCCAACCGTACTTTTGCACAGGCCTCATCCATCAAATCAATTGCCTTGTCCGGCAAAAAGCGATCATTGATATAACGGCTTGCTAACTGGACAGATGCTTTTACTGCCTCATCCGAAATATGCACCTGATGATGCTTTTCATATTGACTGCGCAGTCCCATCAATATTTCGATGCACTGTTCCTCACTCGGTTCCTCAACTACTACCGGCTGGAAACGTCGTTCTAATGCTGCATCCTTTTGAATGTACTTGCGATACTCCTCTATGGTTGTAGCACCAATCATTTGGATTTCCCCTCTGGCCAGAGCGGGTTTTAATATGTTGGAAGCATCTATGGCGCCTTCTGCTCCGCCAGCCCCAATAATCGTATGCAATTCATCAACAAACAGGAGAATATTTCCCGCCCGTTTTCCCTCTGCCAGTACCTTTTTAATACGTTCCTCAAACTCCCCCCGATATTTAGAACCTGCCACGATACCGGACAAATCTAAGGATACCACTCGTTTTCCGGCTACTGATTCCGGAACCATTCCCGAAACAATGTTGGCAGCAATCATTTCAACAATTGCAGTCTTGCCTACACCCGGCTCTCCAATTAAGCATGGATTGTTCTTTGTTCTTCTGCTTAATATCTGAATAATTCGATTTGCTTCCTGTTCTCTTCCGATTACAGGATCTAACGCGCCTTCTCTTGCAAGTTGTGTCAAATCACGAGAATACTGATCTAAAACCGGTGTTCCTTCATTGTTTTTCTTTCTCCCCGGTCTGCCATTTTGAAACTCTTCCTTATATAGATTTGCATCTTCTCCCATGGCAACCAACGTATCCACAAATAACTTCTGCACATTTACCCCTAAGGTGTTAAGCAAACGGGATGCAACACAATCTGTTTCCTTAATAATAGCAAGGAGAAGATGCTCCGTTCCCACCTTTTCTGATTTAAAACGGTCTGCCTCTTTTTCAGCGGCTTCCAATACTTTTTGTGCGCGTGGGGAATATCCGTCCGCCTCTTTTATGGCAACGCCCTCCCCCGGAGCAATCAGTTCTTTGATTAACTCTATCGTTTTTTTATACTCCACACCATTTTCGTTCAGAACCTTTGCCGCAACACCACCTTCTTCTTTCAAAAGTCCTGCCATAAGATGCTCTGTTCCTATATAATTATGATGTAATGTTTTTGACAATCTGACTGCCGTCTGAATTGCCGCCTTTGCCTTAGCTGTATATGACATCTATCTGTCTTCCTTCTTTCTAATCTTCATCATTGAAGTCAAACACTTCTATTTCTTTTTTCGTTTTCTTTCTTTTTATCTGTTTTGGTTCTTCATCAAGAACATCTTCTTCCTCTTGTTCCCCTCTACGATAAAAAATAAATAAATTTACCACCACAACAAACAAAACTGCAGCTACAAAAATCATAACATAAATGATATTTTTCGCTTTTTCTGTTTCCCTGCGATAAGTTTCTCTCAGTTCCAGATACTTCTGATTCAGGTACTCATACTGCTCATTCTGCAAAGTGTCTTCCTCTGACTGAAAAGCATTAAACGCTCTCTGGTACGTATTTTCGAGCGCATCATACTGATACCATGTCTCGTCGCCATCTTTATTTATACCATAGAACAAATAGAAATCTTTCGTCCATTCATTCTCTCCTAACAACTGATATGCAGATACTGCCTCACCATTTTCTGCGAAAAATTCCGTGTTCGTATAATGTTCCGGGATTTCTGTGTCTACCGGAGCCAGTAACGGAATGACATAATTACTGCCATTTGTAAGCCTTGTATATGGATATACCATATCCCTGGTTTCATCGTAAACAGCCAAAATTCCGGTCGGGTCAGACAAATCAGACTTTACTAAGTATAATAAAGAAATCATCCCCTTGTCAAATCCCAATCCCGGATATTCTGTTCCATGATAGTTTACCGTCGCACTCGAAAAACCTTCCGGTATCACCTGTTCCGGGATGTTTTTTACAATCAGGTAAGTGCCATTTTTAAACTGGATTTCTTCTGTACCAAGTTCGCTTGAAAGAGTCCCCCCTTCTCCGTTTTCGGGCTTCTCATTCTCTGCCGGTGTCACTGTTTCAGCCTCCTGTCTGGTTACCTTTATCGCATAAGTAGCGGTCGTACCATTTTCAGCCTTAACTACAATTTTAATTACATTTTCTCCAACTGCAAGATTTGTATTTCCGGTCACAGATTCTACGATTGCTTTTTTGTTGGCAACCTCTGCATTTACTGCTACAGAAGTCACATTATTTGCTACCGATGCTGTATAATTTACGATGCTTCCCTTAAATTCCGGTGATAAAGTTCCCGGAGAAATCGTTAGCGATTTTAAGGAATTATCTGCAGACAGCTTTGTTCCTGTACTCCCTCCATTACCTGTACTGCCGCCGTTTGCTCCCCCGGCAGCATTATTTACGGTAATATTCGTACTGCTTCCCTCCATAGAGGAGAGTTCTTCTGCAGTCGAAAAGTCGACTCCATCGGTTGCAGTTACCGTAATTCCTGATTTTCCTGCTGCGATAGCTTTAAATTTTACCGTAAAGCTGTCAATGGAAACTGAGATACTCCCCTTTCCACCGCCATAAGTAGCCGAACAGCTTGAAAATTCCAGAATGTCCGGATTATATTCCAAAGTCATTGTCGCATAGGCACTGTTTCCTGCTTCTGATACAGCTTTGACCGTAACCGTTACCGTATCTCCAATATTAACGGTAGTAGCTGATACAGAAATGGATGTTTTTCCTGTTGCAGCCTGTACCCTAACGGCAGGTGCAATCAGACACAACAAAATTGCCATGACAGGTATCCATACTTTTATCCTCTTTCTCATATTTCCTCCCTCTTTCTTTATCCGAAACCTACTGCGTAAGTGTTAAAAGACCGAGAATATGCTTCTGCACTAACACAAGATCTTTATTCGACAACTTACCATCAGCCCCTGCATCTGCTGCTTCCAAATATACGTCTGACAAAGAGCCGATTCCAAGTATCTGCCTTGTAATCATAACCAAATCTACGTTTGTCACCTTACCATCTCCATTAATATCGCCATATATGACTACCGTATAGGATTTGATAAGCGTTCCATTTTTATCATAAACGGCTACCTTATTTCCGGTTCCAACGTTTCCGGTCTGTTCACTTCCGTCCGGCTTTAAAATTTTGACGGAACAATTTGTTCCTGTAATATTTTTTATCACTTCAGCTGCAGAACTTCCGATTGCAATTCCCGTTATTTTTTCATTCACTTTATATTCCGTTGAGATACTTACACCGTTTCCAAGCGAGATTGCATTGGGGTCAGTCTCCGGGGTTTCCGGTGTCACTGGGGGCTCCGGTGTCTCCGGTGTCTCTGGTGTCTCCGGTGTCTCTGGTGTCTCCGGTGTCTCCGGGGTTTCCGGTGTCTCCGGGGTTTCCGGTGTCTCAGGCGTTTCAGGCATCTCAGGTGTCTCCGGCGTCTCCGGTGTTTCCGGTTCTTCCGGTGGCGTCGGCTCGTTCTGCTGTCTTACTACGCGAATCGTATAGGTACGTGAAGTGCCATTTTGCGCAATACAGGTAATCGGAATCACATTTTCTCCATAAGAAAGGGTATGATTTCCTGTACCTGTCACAGTTGCCTTCTCATATACAGCTGTACCGGAAACAGAAATATTATTTGTTTCATCCGGAACAATCAGGGAATATTCTGTTGTTGCAGGTTGATAAGTTGGTGTCAGAGTATACCCTGTCACCTCTATTGTTTTCATCCAGTTGTTCGGGTTTCCATTATC
>CAMGET010000129.1 GCA_946055175.1 uncultured Roseburia sp. | reverse complement strand
ACAGGTTGCCCCTCCAGTTTCTTAAAATAAGCAGCGAGCTTGTCTATTTTTTGTTCCAGTTGTTCCCTTTCAGCAGCTGCCTTGCTATAGCTGTAATAAATGTGCAGATATCTGTTTCTTTCATCCGATGGAAAGACAGTTCTTTCCACAGTAGTTCCATTTACACCAAAGCGTCTTATTGTATACTGCCTGCTATCTTCAAATGTACCCTTAACTTCTTTGACAGCATCGTTAACAAGGGCTTTCATGCCTTTTATCATGATTACAAAATCATAACCACATTTATCCATATATTTGATATTTTCACGGCTGAAATAACCGCGGTCGAGAATAAATCCTGCGTTCTTATATCCGTAAGCCTTGGCTTTATCAAGCATGCACTGAAGCTGTGATACATCCACAATACTTCCGGGATAATCCTCATAGAAGAGAGGCTCTCTGTTATTACAGTCATAAGCAATGGAATAATTAAAAATTGGCAGTCCCTTATCGTCCTTAGCATGACCGTATTCAACAAGTTCAATATCTCCAGCCTGACAATTCTTATTGGTAGAATCGTAAGATATATATATCTTGTCCTTATTCTTCTTTAATGCATTCCATTCATTCTGAAATTCTACAGAATCATCAATAGAAATCTGCCCGATAAACTCAGATACCGTTGAATCACTGTATATTTTATAGCCTGGTGTAAAAAGCGGATGATTATAAGCATAATCCGGATAATACTGTCCGGCATTATTCTCTGTTGTCAGATAGTAGCTTGCCAGGTCAAGAAATAAACCTGTCCCTTTGTCATTGTTATAAATGGAGGACACGATGTTTTCCACCATGCTTTCCATCATCAGTTTTTCTATAACCATAAAGGTTCCAATTCTTAGGCAGCTGCTCCGCTCATCCCGTCCCTCATCCGCAGGAAGCTGTGCGTCAGGAAAATATTTCATAAAGTTCGGATTAGGATACATCATGGTATCATCATCTTCACACTTTTTTCCTATCGTGGTTCTCTTGGGAATGTTATATTTCTTGTCCGGCTTATATACCCTGTCATACTCATAGTTAATGTATGTTACACCCTTTATGGTACGCTCAAAAATCTTTCCTTTTTTCGCAGGAATTTTAACCAAAAAATCATAATACATAATCGTTTCTCACTCAAATATTGAGTATGTATACCTACTCAATTATTATAACAAGAAATGGGCAGGAAATCAAGAAATTTCTTGATTTCCTGCCCGTTTTGAGCATTTATTTTTCGATTGAGTGTCAACTTCTACTGGAAGTTAAGATTCTATCATTTAATGCAATCTGCCTATAAAATTTTATCATATTGCATTTATAAATGCAACTTGCACCCGATGTTGGTTGTTGAGATTTTTGGTACATTTTATAATGTATAGCAGAATCATACACAGCATGGAGGTGATTGAAACGCAACCGGAAATTGATTACGTTAAGATTGGTCAGCGCATTAGAGCTGCCCGACTGGAAAAGGGTTATAGTCAGGCTGATTTGGGTGCGTTGGTTGGTTGCTCGAACAATCATATGAGCCATGTTGAAGTTGGACAGACGAAAGTTTCTTTGGCAATGCTTCTAAAACTGGCATTCGTCTTGGAAAAGAACTTTGACTATTTTTTACTGGATACCCCATATGCAAAATGCGACAGCATCATTGATAATGAGATTGCTGCAAAACTGAAAAAGTGTAATGTAACAACATTGATAACCGTAGGAAAGTTGATTGATGTCTTGATTGACCAGCAAGAGATGATAAAAAAAGCGGAGCTTGATTGATATAATGAAAAAGAAGCCCATTGACGGTACAGAGTGAACTGCTATGGGGTTCTTTTTTGCAGCACAATATACTGATTCTTTAAGAAGCAAAAAGTCCACCAGTCATGATGCACTACGCATCGTACTGGTGGACTTTTTCTGTAAAGATATAAAAATAGATATTCATATATCGCCATAACCAATGTCGTTATCGTAGGCATGAAGATCTTCTTTCAGGAAATCTGCTTTACGAATATACATCGAATTTACCAGCTCTCCTTTTTCGTGGAGCAGGCTGAATTTGTAGTCTAATAATGCTGCCGGTACATAGAGCATTTTAGCCGTTTCAAAAAATGTGTGTTCCGAAAGGCATTCCAGGACTTTCCCATCTTCTAACAGAAGCTCCGCCGCAAAGAAGTTTGCTTCATTTTCTTCGATTGATCTATCATCAAAAACTTCCATTTCTTGAAAGCCGTGCATCATAGCGATTTTTGTATGCAGGACAGCGTGTCCTAATTCATGTGCGACTAATATACGCTCCAGGATACCGTTCACATTGTGATCTATCACGATATTCTTTTGTCTGGACTGGTAATAGAAGAAGCCCTTCAATTTCTTCTGTAAATCGTAATAGTGGATTTTGATACCTAACAGCTGACATAGCTCGTAAGGGTCTCTGGTGTGATATTTTCGCACAAGCTTATCGACAGTTTCAATGATATGCTCTGCCGTTTTCATTTGCTTCACCTCCGAATCGCACACAGAAAACATATTCTGTGCTTGAGGATTTTACTCTTTATCTTTATGCTTTCTGTATTTCTTCGGAGTGTACTTTTCCCGTGCTGTTTTCTTAGAGTCCATATAAACTGACATAATCGCCTGGAAGAATACATCTTTTGCGTCCTCGTCCAATTCTCCACCGGCAAACAGAGAATTTACACGACCCAACACTTCCTGAGCTTCTTTTGCTCCTTTTGAACCGAAGTTTTCCTTTGCCTCTAAAATAAACATATCCTGATCTATATGGCTCTGGCTATCCGTTTCAGATTCGTCCAAAAGATAGGACACAGAGATATGCAGTGCTTCAGCAAGTTTTCTGATGTTGCTTTTTCTGGGGAGTGTTCCGAGCTGCTCATAGGTGTAAAGGGATCTTTCGGAAATGCCGGTCATCTGGGCAAGCTCCGTTTGAGATAGGTTCATAGCCAAACGAGCTTCTTTAATTTTTTCTCCAAATGTCATGGTAGTATCCTTCCTTTCAAAAAATATTTATTCGTAACTTCCGATTATTTGTTGACAAACTTCTGGAAAATGCTATAATAAGAATCATAACAGAAGTTTTAATTCCACTTAATTATATATCGGAACTTTTATAAAGTCAAGAACTTCCGATTTCACTTCTGTTATTTTAATCAAATATCGGAAGTTATAGTCATTCTTGTCCCATGGTATTTGTTTCCCTTTAGCCAAGTGACAGGAGTTAGAAAGGAATTCTTATTTTATGGATTAGGCTGAAAGGAGATTCTGAATGAGCAGATATAATACACAGGTATTAAGCAGTATTCGAATGCTTTGCCGGATGCAGAACATTGACGAGAAGGTTCTGTATGAAAGAGCAAAGCTGATTTTATCCATATATCGAGAGGTGTGCTGGTCTACCATTGATCGTGCGAATGATGTATGTGATACCCTTATTTGTACTTACGGTGACAGCTTAGATGGTGCATTGATTTATCTGGAGAACTTTGCTCCGGATGAAGCGAGAGAACGATTTGAAGAACGCATTCGCAGCTTATTTGAGACAAAGTGGATCATTGAACTGGTAGATATGGCTATGTTGAAAATCAGAGAATATCCGGATAAAGGCGCTCTGTACTGTGAGATTATCTCAAAGGCATATCTCAACCGCTTCAAGTACAGGGAATCAGAAATGCTGGAGGTTTTGAATATGGAACGCAGCACCTACTATGACCGAAAGAAAGAAGCGATACTGTTATTTGGTCTGTCACTTTGGGGAACAGCCATTCCTAAATTGAAAGATTTCCTGGAAAGTGCCAGGGAGGAAGAAGCATTATGTTATTGTGAGTGCTAAGACAGGATTTTAGTCCGACTAAAATCCGATGAAAATACGACGGTTTTCCTACTGAAAGTCCGACTTGTCCAGTGTTAAAATGGCTATGCTGGGAGATAGCGGCATAAAATTGAATAGAGAGAGTTACGCCTCGTGCCTGTAATGGGTACGGGGCTTTTTTTATACCTGCCTATTTTCCCCCATAATTAACACAAAGGCATGAACGAGAGCTTGGAGTAATTTACTCCGGCTCTTTTTTTATGCCTGCAAGGAGGACAGGCAGATGGCAAAGGGTATTGAGAATCGGGCACGATCTCCTCCCGCTGTTTTTGATTTTGCAACTTCACAAATTCAAAAACACGGAGGAACGAAAATGTATTACGACTTGGTTGAAAGCGGAAAAAGAATTAAAGCCTTGAGAAAGGAACATGGGCTTACACAGGAACAGCTTGCGGAGCAGTTAGGTGTTGCCGCAAACACCATTGCACGAATTGAAACCGGCAACAGAGGTATCTCTATTGATTTGGCAATCGAACTGGTTGTGCGCTTTGAGACAACCCTTGATTACATATTTTTAGGTCGTGAATAACCTCAAAACTATACCTACGAGGCAATAAAAACTTGCATGAGGAACAGGTACAATTTAGATACAGCCAAAGAAAATCGGCTGCTTGATCCTTGAAAACTGAATACACAGTCATCGAATACGTTCCTGTTGCCGGTGCGAGAGCATCAGCCACATCAGCGGTACGCCGTGACGTATCGGACAGAGAAACAGAACGACTTTCTTCTATAAATTAAGCAGTTGTCTCTCTCCCGATGCCAGCGATCAATACTGGCTTGTAAATATTGGGTTGCTCCCAATACGGCCATGAAAGCAACAGGATTAAAGATACTTCTCTACGGAGCTGGCGGAGAACCCGGCAGAGGTTAGATTCCTATGGAACTGATTCGCAATCAGTCGTTCGGTGATTCCCTGAGGGCGTAAGCCCTCTTTCCCAGGGGTGCGTGGTAAATATGGGACACATAGACTTTTGGACTGACTGCCTGATTCCTTTCGGGCAGTCAGTTATTACATACCCAACGAAAGGAGGTCATGGCACATGATGAAAGAAAATTGGGTATATTGCCGTGGTGATATTTATTGCGCCAAGCTGGACCCGGTAGTTGGGTCGGAACAAGGCGGCATCCGTCCGGTTATCGTCATTCAGAACGATACCGGTAATAAACACGCTCCCACATTGATTGTGGCAACGGTCACCACCAGAATCCATAAGAAAGCGAATATGCCGACGCACTTTGTTATTTACGACAATCCTGCATTCAAAGAAGCGTCCGTTGTTCAGCTGGAACAGATTCGTACCATTGATAAAAGCAGGATTGATAATTACTTAGGTAAGGTAACGCCCCGTGAAATGGTAGCGATTGAGAAAG
>CAMGET010000128.1 GCA_946055175.1 uncultured Roseburia sp. | reverse complement strand
AGATGGCAGAAAGAACTTTCGAAGCAGCCAAATTAGTGCAGATTGAGGAATTGATGGAACGTAAACCGAGCGAACTTTCCGGTGGACAACAGCAGCGTGTGGCAATAGCAAGAGCTTTGGTGAAAATGCCGCGAATCCTTCTGATGGATGAACCACTTTCCAACCTGGATGCCCGATTAAGATTGCAGACAAGAGAAGAAATCCGAAGAATTCAAAAGGAAACAGGTATCACGACCGTATTTGTGACACATGATCAGGAGGAAGCGATGAGCATTTCCGACAGTATTGTGGTTATGAAAGATGGAGTTGTCCAACAGATAGGAAAGCCGCAGGATGTCTATGATAATCCGGTGAACCTTTTTGTTGCAAGATTTTTAGGAACGCCGCCAATCAATCTTTTTGAGGGGGAAGTAAGGAATGGTGTGCTATACATAGGAGAAGATGCTGCTTTGGAAATAAAAGAAGTGCCAAATCAGAAAGTGTATGTTGGAATCAGACCGGAGGGGTTCCTGCTGCAAAAGGATGGGTCATTGTGCTGTAAATTAAAGGGCGTGGAAGTAATGGGGCGTGATATTAGTGTAGTTTCTTCCCACGATGCTTCTTTGAATACACAGATTCGTTCTATTATCAATGCAGAAAACGAAGTAGATACAGAAATTGAAACGGTCAGATTTTCATTAAAGCCAAATAAAGTATTGCTTTTCTCAAAGGGAAGCGAAGAACGAATCTATTTTCAATAGGAGATTTATGGAATGGAAAACAAGAATTGGAAGGCGTGGTTATACCTGTTGCCGGCGATACTGTTTTTAGGTGCTTTTATGGTATATCCGCTGATTGATGTATTGATTTATTCCTTTGAAGAAGGATATAATTTTGCATCCCAGACTTATTTTGGAATTGGTACCTATAATTATTCTTATGTGCTACGGGATCCCTACTTTTTACAGGCATTAAAAAATACGTTCATTCTGGTCGTGATTACGGTCCCTTTGTCGACAGGACTTGCATTACTGATTTCTGCAGGCCTGGTTTCTATCAAACCGTTACGGGAATTATATCAGACGATTTATTTTCTGCCATATGTAACCAATACGCTGGCAGTTGGTCTGGTATTTATGATTTTATTTAAAAAGACACCATATACAAATGGCCTTGCAAACATGATTCTTCAGTGGTTTGGATGCAGCCCTATTGATTTCATGGATGGTCCGTACTGGGCAAAAATGTTTGTACTTTGTTTTTATACCATCTGGGTTGTACTGCCATTTAAAATTTTGATTTTAACGGGTGCGCTTGCATCGGTAAATGAGCGCTACTATAATGCCGCGAAAGTAGATGGAACTCCACAGTGGCGTATATTTACACGGATTACACTTCCTATGATTTCCCCGTCTTTATTTTATTTGATTATTACGGGCTTTATCGGTGCTTTTAAAGCATATAGTGATGCGGTTGCATTGTTTGGTACAGATTTGAATGCAGCTAAGATGAATACACTTGTAGGATATATTTATGATATGTTGTATGGCAACAGCGGCGGTTATCCGTCTTATGCTTCAGCCGCGGCAATGATTTTATTTGTGATTATATTGACAATCACATGTATTAATCTGCTTGTCAGTAAAAAGCATGTACATTATGAATGAGGTCAGTCCATATGGAAAAACAAATTGATTATGAAAAAATAGAAACAGCTGCCAAGAGAAGGAAAGTGGTGAGAAATGCTATCATTTATATTTTTCTGACCATATGGGCACTCGTTGTACTGTTTCCATTTTACTGGATGCTTTTGACATCAGTAAAGAGTTATAGTGCGTATAATTCAGAATATATTCCGCAATTAGTAACTTTATCACCGACTTTGCAGAATTACATAGATGCATTTACGATGGTTCCGCTAGCGGGTTACTTTGTAAATACCTTGATTTTTACTGTAGTGACTACTGCGGTTATGCTGGTTGTGACTGTGCTTGCTGCGTTTGCTTTTGCCAGATTGGAATTTCGAGGGAAAAATATGGTATTTACGATTTTTCTTTCCTTAATGATGATCCCGAATGAACTTGTAATTATTACAAATTATGTAACCATTACCAACATAGATATGCGAAATACCTTTATAGGCTTGATTCTGCCTTCTGTCACATCGGTTTTCTATATTTATCTGCTGAAGGAAAATTTTGCACAGATACCGGATGAATTGTATTACGCTGCAAAGGTTGATGCCACCTCTGATTTGAAATATTTATTCAAGGTGATGATACCGATATGTAAACCTACATTAATCACCATAACAATTCTAAAGGTTATTGAGTGCTGGAACTCTTATGTCTGGCCACGCCTGATTACGGATGATGAAGCGTATTTTCTGGTGTCAAACGGGATTCAGGAGATCCGTGAAAACGGATTCGGACGGGAAAATATTCCGGCAATGATGGCAGCGGTAGTTGTAATCTCTGTTCCCTTATTGATTCTTTTCTTGCTGTTTCATAAGAAAATTATGGAAGGAGTATCAAGAGGAGGAACAAAGGGATGAAAAGAATTAGAATTTTATTTTTTATATTTTTATTCCTGTTTCTGACAGGATGCCACGGCTCAAAGGAAATGAAAGAATTTGTTGTTCCTGAAGAGTTCGATACATCAAAAGCTTATGAAATAACATTCTGGGCAAAGAATGATACCAATAAGATGCAGACAGCAATTTATGAGCAGGCAATTGCGGATTTCAACAAATTATATCCGAATATTACCATCAATCTGCGTTTGTATACCGATTATGGAAAAATCTATAACGATGTCATTACCAATATTTCTACGAATACCACACCAAATGTATGTATCACGTATCCGGACCATATTGCAACCTATCTGACAGGTGCAAACAGTGTTGTTTCGCTGGATGAACTTTTCACAGATGAAAAATACGGGTTTGGCGGAAGTGAACTACATTACGATGCTCCTGCAAAGGAGGAACTGATTCCGCAGTTTTTAGAAGAATGCGTGATAGACGGGCATTATTATGCAATCCCATATATGAGATCTACAGAAGCCTGCTATGTAAACAAGACATTTGTGGAAGCATTGGGATATACGCTACCCAAGGTACTGACCTGGGATTTTGTTTGGGAGGTATCAGAGGCTGCCACAAAGCAGGATAGGGAAGGAAATTATCTTCTAAATGGGCAGAAGGTAATGATTCCGTTTATTTATAAGTCTACAGATAATATGATGATTCAGATGCTAAAGCAGAGTGGAGGAACATATTCCACAGAAAATGGTAAAATACAGATTTTTAACGATACGACAAAGGAGTTGCTGTATACAATCGCAGAACATACGAAAACAGGCGCATTTTCTACATTTAAAATTTCCAGTTATCCGGCTAATTTTCTGAATGCCGGACAATGTGTGTTTGCAATTGATTCGACTGCCGGTTCTACCTGGATGGGAACAGATGCGCCACTTTCCGATATCAGTGCAGATAAAATCGTAGAATTTGAGACAGCAGTGATGACAATTCCACAGTTTGATCCTGCAAATCCCCAAATGATTTCGCAGGGGCCATCTATCTGCATTTTCAATAAAGAGGATTCGGGAGAGGTATTGGCAAGCTGGCTTTTTGCCCAGTATCTCCTGACGAACGAGGTGCAGATTGCCTATGCACAGACAGAAGGATATGTCCCGGTTACTTCAAAGGCACAGAATTCTGCCGTATATCAGGATTATTTAGATGGAAGCGGAGTAGATAATGAGGTACATTATGAGGTTAAAATGAAAGCTTCGGAACTGGTTCTTGAAAATATCGGAAATACCTTTGTAACACCGGTATTTAATGGGTCGGCTTCTCTGCGTGATGCGGCGGGACAAATGATTGAAAACACAACAAAATCAGTCAGAAGAAAAGAAGAAATCAATGATGCCTACTTTGAAAAGTTATTTGCAGAGATGTCTTCCTTATATCGACTGGACCCAAAACAGAGTGTTTCCGCCGTTATAGGAAAAAGGGAGTTAGGCAGTCTGCCGGTGGCTTCAGCGATTCTGCTGGCTACATTGGCAGGCATATGGTTTTTTATGGGTGTTTATGTAATATATGGAATCCGAAAGAAGAAAAAACATTGATTTATTTTCAGTTTGCGTTATAATAGCAGGTGCTTTAATAACAGTATCATGAAGGAGAAAAAGATTATGAAGAAATTATTTGCTCTTGTATTAAGCTTTTCACTTGTACTTAGCCTTGCTGGCTGTGCCGGCGGCAGTAATGCGGATGTGAATAAGAAGTCAGAAGGTGTAATGACCTATGCAGAGTATATGGCTGCAGAACTTGATGCAAAAGTTGTAGTTGAAACTTTTGTACAGGCAAAACAGTCCTGGTGGGATAACAAAGCTACTGTCTATACACAGGATATGGATGGCGCTTATTTCTTATATAGCATGGCATGCTCTGCTGAAGACTATGAGAAATTAACACAGGGAACGAAAATCAGAGTGACCGGTTACAAATCAGAATGGGCAGGCGAAGTAGAAATCGTTGATGCAACATTTGAGATTTTGGATGGTAACTATATTGCAAAAGCTTCTGATGCTACGAAGTGGCTTGGAACTGAGGAATTGATTCATCATCAGAATGAGTTTGTAGCATTCAAAGGATTAACAGTAGAAGCAGCAGGCCAGGATGCAGATGGAAAAGATGTTGCGTTCTTATATAACTGGGATGGCTCAGGTGAGGACGGAGATGATTTATACTTTAAAGCATCATTAAACGGAGAGACATATACTTTCACGGTAGAATCTTTTTTATGTGACAATACCACAGAAGTATACCAGGCAGTTAAAAACTTACAGATTGGAGACTCCGTTGATATGGAAGGTTTCTTATACTGGTATGAGGGAGTAAATCCACATATTACTTCAGTAACAGTAAAATAACAGGATTGATAGAAATCACCGCAATGCATGCGGTGATTTTTTTATATAAAAGTGGTAAAATGACATACACTTTGCATGTTTTTAATGCATAATATATTTATAAATAGGATAGTAAACAGTAGGAGGCAGTGTGGCTGACACAAATCATGAGGTGGTTACCTGGCAGGAGGATGTAACCCATGATAGAGTCCCGGATAAGATAGAGGTGGACATAGGTCTTGCAAAGGCAGTTGGGGAGAATTTAAAGGGAAATGAGGAAACGGTGCGCATTTTTTCCGGAAAAACGGAAGAAAAAATCTGGAGCGGTCATGCGGATACCATACACGCGGGATGGAACGGATTTTATCTTTACCG
>CAMGET010000127.1 GCA_946055175.1 uncultured Roseburia sp. | reverse complement strand
ACTGCAAACACAATTGCATCTGACAGCTGTGAGGATATGTATGCACGTCCGAGAATCTCAATTATTCCAAGTAAAATACCTCCAATAAAGGCACCGGGAATCGAACCGATACCACCAAATACTGCTGCCGTAAATGCCTTAATACCAGGCATTGAACCCGTATATGGTGTAAGTGTAGGATATGCTGAACAGAAAAGCACACCCGCGATTGCTGCAAGTCCTGAACCAATGGCAAATGTAAGTGAGATTGTAGCATTTACATTGACGCCCATAAGCTGTGCTGCATCTTTATCTTCTGATACCGCCAACATCGCCTGACCGGCTTTTGTCTTTCTGATAAAAAGGCTTAATGCAATCATAATCACAATACATGCCGCAACCGTAACAATCGTTGTTCCCGAAATTGTAAGTGCACCATCTGCTAGTTTTAATGCCGGAAGATTTACTACGGATGTAAAAGATTTCGTATCTGCTCCAAAGATCAACAATGCCGCATTCTGCAAAAAGTAGCTGACACCGATTGCTGTAATAAGTACCGCCAATGGAATTGCACGTCGAAGGGGCTTATATGCAATTTTTTCAATTGTCATACCCAGTGCTGTACATACAACCATGGAAAGAAGCACTGCCGGAAGCGGATGCCATCCCAATCTGCTCATGGTTAGGAACGTCACATAGCATCCGACCATAATAACATCTCCATGTGCAAAATTCAGCATCTTGGCAATACCATATACCATGGTATATCCTAATGCAATAATTGCATACACACTTCCCAGGCTGATTCCGTTAATCAGATAGGATAAGAAATTCATAACAACACCTCTGTCTTTCATTCTTTAATACGTTAAAATGACTCTATCCAGTATAACACAGTTTATACCGGTATACAATTCCAACTGCTGCAAACTTTCTATTATCATGAAAAAAAGGCTGACCGGCGATATCAAAAACCACCGACCAGCCAACTTCTTTGTTGGAAATTAATTGTGAATCTTTGTTTTTGAAACGGACGTTTCATTTACATAGCTACATATGCGCCATCTTTAATTACAACTGCCTTTGGAGCCTTGCTAACCTCGCCGGTTGCTTTCCATGTCATACCAACACCTGTTAAACCATCTACAGAAATCTCCGGCATAACTGCTGTTAAAGCCGCACCTAAGTCAGAAACACTCATATCCGGTGTAGCACCTGCTTTTTCAGCTGCTGCTTTAATTACATAAATTGCATCATAAGCATCTGCTGCAAACTGGTTTGGTGTTTCACCATAAGCTTCTTTATATTTTGCAACAAAAGACTGCGTTGCTTCATCAGCCGCATCTGCTGCAAACGGTGTTAATAAAACTACACCCTCTGCAAGAGAAGTATCAAAATTTTCTACCCCTAAGATACCATCAATACCATCTACACCGAAGAAGGTTGGAGCATAACCCATACCATTTGCCTGTGTTAAGATGATAGAAGCTTCTGTGTAGTAAATTGGTAAGAATACTAACTCAGCGCCTGCACTCTGTGCTTTCTGTAACTGAGTAGAAAAATCTGTCTTAGAATCTGCAGTAAAGGATTCCTCTGCTACTACTTCAAGTCCTTTTGCCTGAGCTTCTTCTACGAAAGTAGCTTCAATACCGGAAGAATATACACTGGAGCTATCATAAATAACTGCTACTTTTGTAGCAAGACCATTATCTGCAATATACTGTGCAGAAGCGGTTCCCTGGTTAGGATCTGTAAAACATGCCTGGAATACATTGTCATTTATAATAACATCTGTGGAAGAAGCAGATGGTGTCAACTGGAACATTCCATCTTCTGCTGTCTTATCTGTGACTGCGATACATGCGGTTGTTGTTACAGAACCCATTAAAATCTGCATACCCCAGTCTTTTAAGGAGTTGTATGCATTAACAGATTTCTCTGCATCTGCCTGATCATCTTCATACTTAAATTCAACCTGATATCCATTGATACCGCCTGCTGCATTAATCTCATCTACAGCAATCTGTGCTGCGTTCATTACGGCCTGACCATAAATTGCTGCATCACCGGTTGTCGGTCCAATGCTACCGATTTTAAATACTGCTCCGTCTGTAGAAGCACCTGCTGCTTCTGTTCCTGCTGCCTGACTTGCGCCTTCGCTCTTCTGTCCGCATCCAGCCAGACATGTCGCAACCATTGCGGTTGCTAATAATACACTCATAAATTTTTTCATATTCGTTCCCTCCTCGAATATCTTTTCATCTTTTTCGAAATGATAGCAAATTTTTCCCATCTGCACAATATTCAGAATGTACGAACTTCTTTTCGCATTTTAATTATAAATTATGCAAAATGATGTGCTCGATAACTTATAGTTATTTTACTTATTCTATGTTGTAATATCAGCTCTATTTTCTCCACAAATCGCCCCAAACCTGATCACATAGGTTCACACAATATGCATAGGAAAAATCGGCATCCTGTTTTACGATTTCGTTCTGCCCGGCCAAAGCGGTTGAATAATCCTCTAAAAAATAAACCGTCACACCATTCGTTCCTTCTGTCAAATGACATACCACCGGTTCCATGCCATAATCCATAATGAAAACCTCGCCGTTCTCATCCATACCGAGCGTAACTTCTGACATTCCGCCAACCATACGATTTGCAATACCCTCGCCGCTGCCGGATGTCCAGTTTACAAAATTTCCAAGAGAATAGTACACTAGCATGGAATGTCCTGTCGCCTCATCCACAAGCATTTCGACCGGCTCAATGACATGCGGATGCGTTCCGAGCACCAAATCCACACCATTTTCCATAAAGATGTTACACCATTTTTTCTGCTGGCTTGTCGTCCCAAGCTCATATTCAGTTCCCCAGTGAGGACAGACAATCGTAAAGTCCGCCAGTTCTTCAGCTTTGGCAATTGCTGACACGACTTTTTCTTCTTCTAACAGGTCCACTGCAAACGGCATATCCGATGGAAGTGCAATTCCATTGGTCCCATAGGTAAAATTCAAAATGGCAATTTTTACACCGTCCTGCTCATAAATATAGATTTCATCCTGGTCTTCTTTACTGTCATGAATGCCAAGCACCGGAATTTCCGGATAGTTTTCTTCCCAGAAGGTAAGACAGTTTTTCAACCCTTTCTTTCCCTGGTCCAACGCATGGTTTGTCCCATGACAGATGACATCAAATCCTGCTTCCACTAAATCATCTCCCAGTTCAAAAGGCGCATTAAACGCCGGATAACCGGAAATGCCCAGTTTTTCTCCGCCAATAATCACTTCCTCATTCACAATCGCAAGGTCTGCAGCCTGAATCTTGGATACCGTATTTGCAAAAATAGCATCATAACTGTAGGTTCCATCTTCCTGCAACGCACTTTTTTCCACAGGTGTATGCATCAGCATATCTCCTACCATAATAATGGAAATTTCCGGTCCCTCATAGACCGGTTCCTCCGGCTCTGTTTCTTCTGTTACAGAAACTGCTTCCGCACCGCTTCCATCTGTACCTACGCCTTCAAGGTTATCCATTTTTTCCGTATTTTCTGTAACGTTATCCACAGAAACCTCGGTTTTTTTGTTGAAATAACGAATCCATTCCTGTCTGTCACATGCGGTCAACGTCGATAAAAATAAGGCACATAGCAAACAAATACAAACTGCTTTTTTCTTCATGTCATATCCTCCCGTACCAATCTATAAAAGAGCCTGATACACATCCCGTTTGCTGATACCCCTATCCTTTGCCACCAGCTTCATCGCTTCCTTCCGGTCAATCCCCTGACCCTCATAAATAGCCATATGTTCCTCAATTGTCATTGCTTCCCAGGATTTTTTCTCTTCCTCGGCAATGGTTTCAAAGCTCTTTCCTTCCAATACCAACACATACTCACCGCGTGGTTCATTCTCTTTATAATAATCCAGCATCTCTGAAATAGACGCCAGCGTTTTTTCCTCATAACGCTTCGTCAGTTCCCGGCACACGGCAATTTTCCGGTTTCCAAGTGCCTCAAGTAACTCCTCTAAAGTCTTCACCAAATGATGAGGCGCTTCGTATAAGATAATTGTTCTGGTTTCTTTTTTAAGCTGTTCCAAAACTAATGCTCGTTCCTTTTTCTCCCTTGGCAAAAAGGCTTCAAAAGCAAACCTTCTGGTCGGAAGGCCTGACATCGTAAGTGCGGTAATACAGGCTGCCGGTCCCGGAAGCGATGTCACCTCGATGCCTTCCTCATAACAGATGCGCACTAAATCCTCTCCCGGGTCGGAAATGCCCGGTGTACCGGCATCGGTAATGAGTGCAATATTTTTTCCTTCCCGCATCTTATCCACAAGCTGATATGCTTTTTCGATTTTATTGTATTCGTGATAGCTCGTCATCGGCGTCTTGATTTCAAAATGATTTAACAGCTTAATGGAATTTCTTGTATCCTCCGCTGCAATCAAATCCACTTCCTTTAATGTGCGTAACACACGGTAGGTGATGTCCTCTAAATTCCCGATTGGTGTCGCACACAAAAACAATTTTCCTGCCATGAAGTACTCCCTTCTGTTAGTAGCCGTAAATGTCATATATCTCATCCGTGTACACGCCCTGTTCCTTGTACACAATCAACGGCTTTTCCACGGTCATTCTCGATTTACCGCCGCGAAGTCCCTCGATTAAAACCATGTTCGGTTCCTTATCTATGTATGGATAGACCAGACGCATTCGCTTAGGCTCAATTTTATATTCTACCATTTTGCTTAAAATCTCAGCCAGACGAAACGGTCTGTGTACCATGTAAAAACGACCGCCCGGCATCAATAGCTTAGCGCTCTCTCGTAATACATCATCCAAGGTACAGAGTACCTCGTGGCGGGCAATTGCCTTTGCCTGCGATGGAGAATTTTCTCCATGTGTGCCAATCATATACGGCGGATTTGTCGTTATGACATGAAAAGAAGATGCTCCAAATAGTTTTGAAGCATCCTTAATATCCCCGGTCACAATCTTTACTTTTTCTTCCAAATGATTATAGGAAACGCTGCGTCTTGCCATGTCAGCACTTTCTTCCTGAATTTCCAAACCGGTAAAGCTCTCTCCACAGGTTTTTGCCTCCATAAGAATCGGAATAATGCCTGTCCCGGTTCCAAGGTCTAAAACCCGCTCGCCCTTTTTTGCCGTTGCAAATCCGGAAAGCAGTACCGCATCCATTCCAAAACAGAACCGCGCCGGATCCTGAATAATACCATATCCATTCCGCTGCAGTTCATCGATGCGCTCCCCTTCCTTTAAAAGACTATTTGCTGTCATCGATTCTTGAT
>CAMGET010000126.1 GCA_946055175.1 uncultured Roseburia sp. | reverse complement strand
AAAGAAGTCCGATTATTGTCGAAAGAATTCCTGTCAGGAATCCAAGAACAATGGTATTGGAAAACGCAGTACGGAAACGCTGTATATTCAAAACTCTCTGAAATACGGAAAGTGTCAGTTTCCCTTCCGTATAAATACTGTCAATCATAAGTACAAACAGCGGATACACAATAAACAGTGTGAGGAAAATCAACAAAACAGCGATCATTCCTATCATCACCGGATCAGAAAACAGTTTTTTGCGTTCCAGCTTTGCGCTTTTACTCTTGCCAGCCATCTGTTTTTCCCCCTTTCCGATACGTAAGAAGGAGATGGTGGGACCACCATCTCCCTTTACTTTTCTCTATCGTAATTATTATTCGGTCTTAAATCTGCTGCTGTCAGCATCGCTGGCAGAACCATTTGTTACAGCATTGAAGAAGTCTTCTACATAAGTAGCTGTGTTCTTCTTTGCGTCTTCAAAGTTATAGTCGATTACGTTATTCGGATCGAGGCCAAAGTCAATTGCTTCCTGAGGCTGCTCTGCATTATCCAGTACCAGGAACTGATAGGACTCGTTCTCCTTTGCGATATTAACGCAGTCAGGAGACAGCGCATACTCAATCCAAAGCTTTGCTGCATTCTCATGCTGGCAGCCTTTGAAGATTGCTGTCGCACCGATTTCAAAGCTTGTGCCGGATGCAGGAATCACCAGTTCAATGTTATCGTAACCGGACAGAATCTGTGTAATACCGTCATGTAGGAAACCTACAGCAATCACACACTCGCCAGGTCCTACCATCTTAGAAGGGCCTGAACCGCTCTTGGTGTACTGGTATACGTTCTGGTCAAGTGCTTTAAAGTATTCCATTGCCTCATCATGACCTTTCATCTGTACCATTGTATTGATGATCAGTTTTGCTGTACCTGCTGTGGAAGGATTAGAAAGACCAACCAAGCCTTTGTACTCCGGCTTAATGAGGTCATCCCAGTCCTTCGGTGCATCAAGTCCAAGTCTGTTAAGTTCTTCCTTATTTACCATGAAGCCGAGAATTCCTTTGTAAATTCCGTACCAGTTGCCGTCTGCATCCTTGTATGCGTCAGAAACCAGATGAGAGGCATTCTGTGCATCATAAGGCTCTAACAGACCTGCCGCAACTGCCTCGTTATACGGATCTGTTGTGCCGCCAAACCATACGTCAGCGGAAGGTTTTCCTGCTTCTTCCTCAATCTTGGTGTAAACTTCACCGGTGGAAAGTCTCTGGTAATCTACTTGAATTCCGTAAAGCTCCTCAAACTTCTGACATGCTGCTGAAAGATAAGCCTCCTCGCAGGAACCATATACGGTAAGTGATCCCTCTGCCTTTGCTGCTTCAATCAAAGCGTCCATTGCAGAAGCTTCTCCCGCATTATCACCTGCTGCTTCGCTATTCTTCTCTGTTGATGCCGGCTTCGTATCCCCCGATGCACCGGTATCGGTTTTCCCACATGCTGCCATTGACAACGTCATTGCTGCTGCAAGGACTGCCGCCAATATCTTTTTGCTTACTTTGCATTTCATAAATAATACCCTCCTTTTTTTGAATACGTCTTATGACCTATTCATTTGTTGATTAGTTACAAAAATAACTCTCAATTCATTAATATTATATAAATAATCAACAAGGAAGTATACTGGACAAAACGAATAACATTTTGACTTTTCTGACATTTCATTCCCGATATCTGTCCTGATACTCCGAAGGAGATACTCCCACAAAACGCTTAAATGTCACACTGAAGTAAGTGATATCGTGATATCCCACCAGCTCCGCCACCTCGTATACCTTATAACGGTGGTCTTTCAGCAGTTTTTTTGCCGCACGTATGCGGCACTGTGTCAGATAGGATAAAAACGTAAAATCCGTTTCCTTCCTGAACAGATGACTCAGATGTCCGGCACTGATTCCCATACTCTCCGCCACTGCATTGATGGAAATACCGGGATTTGCATAATTGGCATCGATATAAGCAATTGCATCCATGATATATTTGCTCTTGTCCCCCTTCGCAAGCACAAGTTCCGGTTTTCGCTCCTCCTGCGTCTCCTGACTCTTATTCTTTTTTAAGATTCCCTCAATTACTTTTTCCAGCTCCCCCTCCCCAAAGGGCTTTAACAGGTAATCCGCCACCCCCAGCTTAATCGCCTGCTGTGCATAGGAAAACTCATCATAGGCGGTCAGAATAACTGCTATCGGACAGATACCCTTTTCGCGCAGCTTTTCCAGCATTTCAATTCCGGTCATATCCGGCATACAGATATCCGTCACCACAATATCCGGCCTGTATTTGCGGATTGCCTCAACGCCTTCCTCTCCGTTTGACGCTTCTCCCACCACAATACAATCTACTTTCGACCAGTTTGGTCCAATCACAATTCCCTGTCGCACCAGCTTTTCATCTTCAACCACCACTACCTTATACATTCATTTTCCCCTTTTCTGATTGGCATTGTTATATAGATTTTTGTTCCGACGCCCTGTTCGGATTCTGCCCTAAGCCCATACGCATCCCCATAGTTTAATCTTATGATAGCGTTGACATTAACATATCCGATACTCTTCTTCTCGCTCTGCTCACCGGATTTATTTTCATAAATCAGATTTTCTTCCCTGCTTTGTGTATTGAGCCACTCCACACGCTCCGGCGGCATCCCGACACCGTCATCCTGGACAATCATCCGAAGTTCCCGTTCTTTTTCTCCTTCCACCTCAAAGGCCTGCACCATCACGGTTCCGGTTTCTCTTCCGGCAAAGCCATGCTTGATGGAATTTTCAACAATGGGCTGTAAAATCAGTTTGGGCACAGCACAATCCAATAGTTCCTCGGGCACATCCATAATAAATTCATATCTGTCCTCAAAGCGTATCTTCTGAATCTCCATATAAGCATCCACAAGTTCCATTTCCTCCGAAAGCCGTATCTTTGTCCGAGCCGAAATGCTCATGCGTAAGATTTTTGCCAGCCCTGCAGCCAGAGTTGCGACCTCCGGAACTTCATTCACCTTGCCAAGCCATTTCATAGTATCCAGCGTATTATATAAGAAATGCGGATTCAGCTGCGCCTGCATCATCTTGATATGGGCTTCGCTCAATTCCCTTTCCCGCAAAACCAAAAAGTTCATATTTTCTGTCAGGTGCTCCGACATCAGATTAAAGCTATCCGAAAGCTGTCCCAGCTCGTCCTGGGTTTCCACTTGTATCTTCGCTTGAAAATTCCCCTTCCTGATTTCCGACATAGCCGCCTGCATCCTCTTAATAGGGCGGTAAACAAGACTACTTAAATATCCGGATAGGGATACGCAGATAGCCAAGCCAAGCAGTCCCGAGAGGATGGCAATGGTTATGATTCTGTTTTTCATTTTGCTCAATACGGCTATGGGCTGCCGGTAAAACAAATAGAGCCCGCAGTTTTCCCCGTAATGCATATAATAGAAATATTTGTTATCCACACTTAAGCATGCCATCTGTTCATCGTTTTTTTCCTGTTCCAGCAGTTTTTTTCGTATCAACCGAAATTTTGCTTCATCATAAGAATCCGCTGAACAATATACCATCTCATGAAAATCATCCATGGCATAAATCTCTCCCTGGCTTTCTCCGGTGATTCCCTTGAGCATATTGTCAAAGTTGTGATTCTGTACAGTTGCCACCACGTACCCGATTATTGCTCCCGTCTCATCACAGACCGTCGTTCCGACACGCAGATATTCAATCCTTTTCTCCCCCTGATAGATTCTGGCATTACGGACAACGCATTCTCCGGGCTTGCCAAAAGCCTCATACAAAAGTCCCCAGTCAAGCGGCAGTTCATCCCGGATATAAACATTATTGACCACAGACGTCACCTTCTGTCCCCAGGCATCATAGATGGAAAAAGCGGCATAATCTCCGTATTCTGAGGAAACAGCATACAGCTCTCTGTATACCTTGGCATCAGTTCCTGCCCCTGTCTTTAGATTATTCCGGACTGCCTCATTCCTACCCAGCTGTCCAACCGCCTCATATATATGCGAAAAAGCCGAGTCCAAAGCCCCGGCTGTTACACTTAAAATAGTCTCCGCTTCCTGATTCAGATTGTTGCGATATGTAAAATTGAAGACCTGCAGCATGACCAGATAACCTGTCAGCATCGGTACAGCGGCTGCCAGAAGCATGCTAAAGAATATTTTTTTTCGAAAAGAGTAATTTTTCATTCGTAACCCCTCACGATTCCTGCTATATTTACATCATTCCGATTTTTCCCACTTGTACATATCTATAGTATAATCGCCCCGAAGTCTATCTGCAAGGGATTTCAATTTCTCACAATTTCAGTACTGCTCTCTATTCCACTCTCCCCATTCCTCATATAATTCCAGAAAATCTTTTCCTATCAGTTCTTCAAAGCTGTCAAAATTGCGATAGCCCTCATAAACCGCATCTCTGCCATATAACTCCACCAGATAATGCGTTAAGGATGCCATTTCCGGGTAGGATAGCTGTCCAACTGCCTGTATGTTGCCGGAACGCTCTACCTGGCTGCCCGTAACCGTAAGATACGTTGTTCCATCCATATCCCCGGAATAGTAATTTTTCGCCACATAATCATTCGAGATTCCTATGTCTAATGTTTCTTTTTCCTGATCCCAGAGCGGGGTATCCTTTATTTCTTCCATTTCATCAGAATGGTTTCTCCATGCTTGCTCACATAAGCGGTTCTCACATCCATAAACAGCAGCCTCTTCCGCTACTCCTTCTGCACAGATTCCTGCCGAAACCATATCCGTCACACCCAAAGTTAAATAATGAACATATTCATGAAGAAGTGAATATTCTGCCAGTGCTTCCTTCGAAATATCCATAGGAACCTCACACAGGCCATATTTTTCACATAGAGCTGCCGTAATACCATATGCTAACCCCTGCTCCATGTCATCCTCGTGACAGGCTAAAAAAATGTCTACATACCCCTGCAAGGTATTCGTATCCGCCACATTCAGGTAAACCTCTCCCTGCCATGTCTGGGTCAAAGCGGCATCTGCAATACTTATGGTAAGGTTCTGCTCCTTCGGTTCTTCCCGCAGCTTACCAAATTCATTTATGAATTTATCCACGTTTTCGACATACTGTTCCTGTTCTTCCTTAGACTACACATCTTTTTGAATCCGGTATGTAACACCGTTTAAGGTCGTTTCATTGTAATCGCAAACAATAACTCCTTCCTGCAATAAACCGGTATGCACTTCCCATACCAACGGTTCACTTTTAGTGCAGCCCGTGAGTGAAAGTAATAAAATTAATGTGATAAAGATGTGC
>CAMGET010000125.1 GCA_946055175.1 uncultured Roseburia sp. | reverse complement strand
CGGTTCTCATATTATTCACCCTTTATGTCTTTAAAATATGCTCGAATCTGCTTTTCATATCCGTTTTCAGACGGCCGGTAAAAGACCTTGTCTGTCAGCCCGTCCGGCAGATATTGCTGCTTCACATAATGCTTTGGATAATCGTGGGCGTATTTGTATCCTTCGCCGTGTCCAAGCTTTCCGGCACTCTTATAATGTGCGTCCTGCAAATGTCCCGGCACCGGTGCTGTCATGGTATTTTTTACGGTTTCCATAGCATCGGTAATCGCGCATACCGCAGAATTACTTTTTGGTGCGCTTGCCACATAGGTCACTGCCTGTGCCAGAATAATTTGTGCTTCCGGCATCCCTATCCGCTCTACTGCCTGGGAAGCGGCTGTGGCTACCACAAGTGCCATTGGATCTGCATTGCTGACATCCTCTGCGGCACAAATCATAATTCTTCGCGCAATAAATTTAATATCCTCTCCCGCATACAGCATCCTTGCCAGATAATAAACCGCTGCGTCCGGGTCGGAACCCCGCATGCTTTTGATAAAAGCAGAAACGGTATCGTAATGATTATCTCCGGATTTATCATAACGAACCACGCGCTTCTGGATACATTCGCTTGCCACATCTAAAGTAATATGAATCTTTCCATCTTCTGCACGCTCTGTCGTTAAGATACCCAGTTCAATGGCCGTCAATGCAGCTCTGGCATCCCCGTTTGCCACATCCGCCAAAAACTCTAGGGCATCCTCATCAATGACTGCGTTGTAGGCTCCCATTCCTTTTTCTTTATCATTTACCGCCCGTAAAATCAAAGTTTTGATATCTTCCTTGGAAAGGTTATGCAGTTCAAAGATAACGGAACGGGATAAAAGCGCTCCGTTGACCTCAAAGTAAGGATTCTCCGTGGTGGCACCGATTAAGATAATGGTGCCGTCTTCTACAAATGGAAGCAGATAATCCTGCTGCCCCTTGTTAAAACGGTGAATTTCATCGATAAAAAGAATGGTTTTCTTCCCATACATGCCCTGATTGTTCTTGGCTTGTTCGATAACTTCCTCCATATCCTTTTTCCCGGCTGAGGTGGCATTAATCTGCAAAAACGCTGCGCTGGTGGTATTGGCAATCACCTTCGCAAGGGTCGTTTTTCCGGTTCCCGGAGGTCCGTAAAGAATAATCGAGCTTAACTTGTCCGCTTTAATCGCACGATACAACAGCTTATCCTTTCCAATGATGTGCTGCTGTCCCACCACCTCATCGAGGCTTGTCGGACGAAGTCTTGATGCTAACGGCGCTTCTTTTTCCTGATTCTGTTCTCTCATATATTCAAATAAATCCATGATAAAACCTGCCTTTATCTTATATCGTAACCCTGTTTCTTTACAAGTGGAAAATATTTTTTTGCCATTCTGCTTGAAAAAACCAGTGTTTCCATGCCTTTTACTGTCATTATGAATAACGCAGTATTATTATAAGTTATAGCCGTCATTACTGCACCTTAAGTGTCCGAAGATATGCCTTAGTTTCACTGTCTATCTGCCGGCTCTCGATAGCCTTCTGAATAGCTTTATTATGTGTCCATTGATCCAGTACCGCATCTTTTATATAGGGAATCGTGGCATCATACTGTTTTACCAATGCCATACTGAAATACCACGCCACCGCCATCTTCACATAGTACTCTTCTGACTGAATTTTCGCTGCCATCGTTAACATTTCCGGTTCAAATGCCTCGTCTAAAAAATACCCCAGCAGTGTCACCACACCAAAACGCACAGTAAACGTCTCTTCGGATGCAATCCATGTTTTCACATGTTCATACACCAGGGGCAGATTCTTTTTAAACACCTTCGGTCCCATCATGTCGCAGGTCGCCCAGTTATCCACGTAAGGCAAAAATTTCTCCAACTCTATAAGATAGCTTTCCACATCCTTATATAACAGGGAAAGAAGTGCTCCGTGCAGATTGTTTTCCTCATAATAAGTATGCGGAAGCTCCTGTAAAAAATCATACGCATCGGGGCACTTTGCCAGCGTTTTGGCATAGGCCCGCAGCGCCGGTGTACGCACACCGATAATGTGTTCCTCCGGTATCTCCGGAATCAGTTTTTTATGAAATTCATGGTAAGATTCGTCGCGCAGGGCGAATAATTCGGTGGTAATGGATTCCATATACGTTCACTTTCTTTCGTTAACTCTGTAAAAAGTATACTCAATCATTCAGTGAATTGCAATTCCTTTTCACTCCAACACAATTTCGTCCACCGTCACAAACAGATACCCATCCTCCTGCAATTTGTCGATAATTGATAGCGCCGCTTTCACTGAGGATGCGGACGCATCGTGAAGCAGAATAATATCTCCCTCTTCCACATTTTTCAGAACACGGCTTACCACCACATCCGAGTTGCCGGTTTTCCAGTCCAACGGGTCCACGTCCCAGAGAACTTCAATCATGGATGTCTTATAATCCAGATTTTTCTTCCAACATCCATATGGCGGACGAATAAATTGTGGTCTCTCCCCTGTGATTTTCTCAATCAAAGCATTCGTTTTATCCACCTGCTCTATCGCTTTTTCATCTGTCAGGTTGCAGAGATTCACATGCTCATAGGAATGCGTCCCAATCAGATGTCCCTCCGCATGCATCTGCTCCACCAACTCCGGATATTTTTCCACTTCTTTTCCTAATAAAAAGAACGTGGCGCTTACTCCACGTTCCTTTAGTCCCTTTAACAAATCCGGCGTATAATCCGGATTCGGTCCGTCATCAAACGTAATTGCAACCTTCTTTTTTTCAGCAGAAGACGCACTTACTGATTCATATTTTATTTTGATCACATCTGACAAACAGATTGTCATGAATGCGATGACTACGATACATAACCGAATAACAAGCTTTTTTTTCTGCATAGTCAAACCTTTATGAAATGCTTTTATTCATTTTATGCAGATTCGAAAAGATTATGCCGGTTCTTCCTTAGTAAAGCTTTACGCCCTGTCTTACCGGCTCACTGGTTAAATCTATGCCCAATTTCTTAAAAATTTTTGTATCTACCTCAGACAGCATCACGGAGGTGTGCACCTGGCAGCCCCTTAGTTTCGGAAGCTGTTCCAGTGCATTTTTTGCATTCGGATTCGTGGCTCCTGCTAAAGTCAAGGCAATCAAAGCCTCATCTGTATGCAGTCTCGGATTCTTTCCGCCTAAGAAACGTACCTTCAAATCCTGAATCGGTTCAATCGCTTCCGGACTGATTAACTTCTCATCATGGTCAATACCCGCCAGATATTTCACTGCATTTAAAATCAGTGCTGCAGATGCTCCAAGGAAATCCGTTGTCTTAGAAGTAATAATGGTTCCGTCAGCAAGCTCGATGGCTGCCGTTGGAATTCCCAGTTCCTCCGAACGGCGTTTTGCAGCAACCGTTACCTTACGATCGTCTGTCGTAATCTTCGCCTGCTTCATCAACAGTTCAATCTTATATACTTCGTTTTCTGTATTTTCCCCCTTTGCGGTGCGGTTTAAAGCGGTATAATAGCGTCTGATAATCTCCATTTTTGAGGCTTCGCAGCAGGCTTCGTCATCTGTGATACAGTTTCCTGCCATATTGACACCCATATCGGTTGGGGATTTATAATAGGTATTTTCTCCGTAAATTCCTTCAAAAATCGCATTTAACACCGGATAGATTTCGATATCACGATTATAATTAACGGTAGTCTCACCGTAAGCTTCCAGATGGAACGGGTCAATCATATTGACATCATCTAAGTCTGCGGTAGCAGCCTCATATGCCAGATTCACCGGATGTTTTAACGGAATGTTCCAGATTGGGAAGGTCTCAAACTTTGCATATCCTGCTTTTACACCACGCAAGTTTTCATGGTAAAGCTGCGACATACAGGTCGCCATTTTTCCGCTTCCCGGTCCCGGTGCCGTAATGACTACAAGTGGTCTTGTTGTTTCAATATATTCGTTCCTGCCATATCCGTTTTCACTGACAATGAGCGGAACATTGGCAGGATAACCCGGAATTACATAATGAATGTATACCTTACGGTTTTCTTTTTCCAGACGAGCCTTAAACTGGTCAGCAGCAAGCTGTCCACTATACTGGGTAATGCAGACACTTCCTACATAAAGACCTTTTTTCTCAAACTCTTCAATCAGACGCATGACATCCACATCATAGGTAATACCGAGGTCTCCGCGTACCTTATTCTTTTCAATGTCTGCCGCACTGATGACAATCACAATCTCTGCCATATCAGACAACTGTAACAGCATCTGCAATTTGCTGTCCGGTGCAAATCCCGGCAATACACGTGATGCATGATAATCATCAAACAGTTTTCCGCCAAATTCCAGATATAGCTTATCACCAAACTGATTGATACGCTCGCGAATATGCTCCGACTGAATCTTTAAGTACTTTTCATTATCAAATCCGATTTTCATAACGTTCCCCTTAAATCTCTCATTTGTGACTTTAAACACTAACCATCTGATTATACTCCCTTAGATAAAAAATTTCTAGATGCAAATTGTGCTAAATGATGTTTATCTTCTTAACAGGTCAAAAGATTGATACACATTTAGCGCCCCATACCCCCATCCGGTATTCGGGAAGTCAAACGGTGCCGGTTTGGTTGTTCCGCGAATCAGCATATTTTTAATTCCTGCATTAGAAATCGCCGGTGCATTCCGTTCTACAATCGCCCACTGCATCACCTGCGCCACCGCACCTGCCGCAATAGCAGCTGACACGCTGGTTCCGGTCTGCCTGATATAATTTCCGCGTTGATTGGGACCGTAAACATTTACTCCGGGAGCCACAAAATCCGGTTTTACCACGCCAGTCGTAGAGTACCCTCTGCTGGAATCCGCATACAGGCTCCTGTTTGCTGCATTATATGCGCCTACCGAAATCACCTGTGATGCAGAAGCCGGAATCGTAAGCGTCGTATCCGGATTCGAACGCAGGAAAAAGACATCTCCCTTAGTAAACTGCTGCAAAGGAAGCCACATATGATAGACACCGCTTACAATATTTCTCGGATATACGCGCACTCTCCAGATTCCTTTTCTGGAATTTATAAATCGAAAATAAATCAGAAGATTTCCCGTTGCTTTTGCTTCAATCCGGTAATCCACACTGACTGTCGTCCGTTCAAAAATAAAATTATATACAGCCGTGGTTCCTTCTCGCGCCGGAACACGCTGCATTTCCTCTCCGGTCGGTGACGTCACGGAAACCTCCAAAAGCTCCGGAACAGCTGCCCAAAGTTCTATAAAAAAGCCGTTTCCTTCTTCCTCAACATTCATCTCTACTTCT
>CAMGET010000124.1 GCA_946055175.1 uncultured Roseburia sp. | reverse complement strand
GGAGATGAGATGACACGTATTCTATGGAAAATGATTAAGGATGAACTGTTACATCCATTCATTGAATTAAACACAGAATATTATGATTTGGGATTGGAATATCGTAATGAGACGAACGATCAAGTTACCATTGATTCAGCAAATGCAACGAAAAAGTATGGTGTAGCCGTAAAATGTGCAACCATTACACCAAATGCGGCACGTATGACAGAATACCATTTAAAAGAAATGTGGAAGAGCCCAAACGGTACCATTCGTGCGATGTTGGACGGAACTGTTTTCCGTGCACCAATTATTGTGAAAGGAATTGAGCCAAATGTAAAAACTTGGAAAAAACCGATTACAATTGCAAGGCATGCTTATGGTGATGTTTATAAAGCAACGGAAATGAAAATATCTGGCCCTGGAAAATGCGAACTGGTTTATACGGCAGAAGATGGAACGGAAACTCGAGAACTGATTCATAATTTTACCGGTGCCGGTGTCATTCAGGGACAGCATAACGTGAATGCTTCTATCGAGAGTTTCGCAAGAAGTTGTTTTAACTATGCGTTAGATACGAAACAGGACTTATGGTTTGCTACAAAGGATACAATTTCTAAAAAGTACGATCATACTTTTAAAGATATTTTCCAGGAAATCTACGATGCAGAATATGCACAAAAATTTGATGAGGCTGGTATTGAATATTTCTATACACTGATTGATGATGCGGTTGCCCGTGTTATGAAATCAGAAGGCGGTTATATCTGGGCTTGTAAGAATTACGATGGTGACGTAATGAGTGATATGGTTTCGAGTGCATTCGGATCACTTGCCATGATGACTTCCGTACTGGTATCTCCGGAAGGCTACTATGAGTATGAAGCAGCACATGGAACGGTCCAGCGTCATTATTACAAGCACTTAAAGGGAGAAGAAACTTCTACGAACTCGGTTGCAACGATTTTTGCATGGACAGGTGCCTTAAGAAAGCGTGGCGAGTTAGATAACAATACAGAACTGGTAAAATTCGCAGATGCATTAGAAAAATCTTGTATAAAGACAATCGAAGATGGTAAAATGACAAAGGACCTCGCACTCATCACGTCACTTCCTAATCCAACAGTATTAAGTAGTGAAGGTTTTATAAAGGCAGTTCGTGAGACATTAGAGGGTTTATTGTAATTGTACATTTTAAAAATAAGGCGGAGAGAATTTCTTTCCGCCTCATGTTTGTTTAGAACGGGAGAAATTATGATTTTAGCGTGTCAGAATATTTCAAAATCATTTGGAACAGATGAGATTTTAAAAAATGTGAGTTTTCACATTGAGGAGAATGAAAAAGCTGCCATTGTGGGCATCAATGGAGCGGGAAAATCCACATTGTTAAAAATCATTATGAAGCAGGAGACGGCAGATGAGGGAAATGTAATTCTTGCGAAAGACCGAACAATCGGTTACTTGTCCCAGTATCAGGATATTTCCGGTGATAATACCATTTATGAAGAAATTTTAGATTCCAAACGTGAATTAATACAGATGGAAGAACAGCTTCGTGAAATGGAAACGAAAATGAACCGGCTCAGTGGTGTGGAATTAGATATATTATTGGATATTTATCATAAATTAAGTCAAGAGTTTGAACAACGAAATGGATATTCTTATCGAAGTGAAGTGATAGGAATCCTGAAAGGACTTGGATTTACAGAAGAGGAGTTCTCTAAGAAAATGGCAGAACTTTCCGGAGGCCAAAAGACGCGTGTCGCATTAGGAAAGCTTTTAGTAACAAAACCGGATGTATTGCTTTTAGATGAGCCTACGAACCATTTAGACATTGAATCTATTCGCTGGTTAGAAACATATTTGATGAATTATAAAGGGGCGGTTCTGATTGTATCGCATGACCGTTATTTTCTGGACAGAGTTGTTACAAAGGTGATTGAGATTTTTCAACATAAAGGCTTTGTTTATCAAGGTAACTATACAGAATTTTCAAAGAAAAAGTCAGCCATCAGAGAGGCATTGATTAAGCAGTATTATAACCAACAAAGGGAAATTAAACATCAGGAAGAAGTAATCGCTAAGCTAAAGTCATTTAATCGTGAAAAATCTATAAAACGTGCTGAGAGCCGTGAAAAAATGCTGGATAAAATAGAACGTCTGGAAAAGCCAACAGAAGAAAATACAGATATTCATATTATCCTTGAACCGAATGTGGTTAGCGGAAATGATGTCATGCAGGTAGAAAATCTTTCGAAGGCATATCCGCCGGTCCAACTATTTTCCAATATCAATCTTGAGGTAAAACGTGGGGAGCGGGTCGCTTTAATTGGTA
Organism: uncultured Roseburia sp.; assembly: GCA_946055175.1. Taxonomy (GTDB): domain Bacteria; phylum Bacillota; class Clostridia; order Lachnospirales; family Lachnospiraceae; genus Roseburia. The sequence goes on along the minus strand of CAMGET010000124.1, from coordinate 3,012 downwards.
ATAACGGTACGGGAAAAACAACAATTTTAAAGATTATCAATGAGCTGGTAGCACCTGATAAGGGAACGGTTTCTTTGGGAAGCAATGTTTTTATTGGTTACTATGATCAGGAACATCAACTTCTTCATATGAATAAAACTATTTTTGAAGAAATCCAAGATGCATATCCTGATTTAAATAACACAAAAATCCGTAATGTATTAGCTGCTTTTTTATTCACGGGAGATGATGTCTATAAAAGAATCAGTGATTTAAGCGGCGGTGAGCGCGGAAGGGTATCTCTTGCAAAATTAATGCTTTCTGATGCAAACTTTTTAATTCTTGATGAACCGACAAACCATTTAGATATTACTTCAAAAGAAATTCTGGAAGATGCTTTAAAAAACTATACCGGAACGGTATTTTTTGTTTCACATGACCGCTATTTTATTAATCAGATTGCAACCCGTGTATTGGAGTTGACAGGGGAAACTATTGTCAATTATGTAGGGAATTATGATTATTATTTGGATAAACGGCAACAATTGAATCAAATATATGTAAAAAAGCCGGAAATGACATTAACAGAGCCTGCGTCAAATGAATCAGAACAGAAGCTGGATTGGCAGGCACAAAAAGCAGAAGCTGCAAGAATTCGAAAATTAGAGAACGAACAGAAGAAATATGAAAACAGAATTGAAGAACTTGAAGGACTGATTGCAAAACTGGATGAAGATTTTGCAAAACCGGAAAATGCAACAAATTCTGCGAAACTGAATGAGCTGACTGCCAAAAGAAATGAATACGAAACGGAACTTGTTGATTGCATGGAAAAATGGGAAGAACTATCTGTAGAGTTAGAAGGATAAAGTCCACACATTGACAAATTCTTCACAAAGAAATATAATAAATTATAGATTTTATTTTGTAGTAACAGGAGGCGGATATATGGAGCAGAAAGAGATTTCGCAGGCAGTTATTCGAAGAATGCCTCGCTATTATCGGTATCTGGGTGAATTGATTGACGATGGAGTAGAACGTATATCATCAAATGATTTAAGTAAAAGAATGAATGTGACAGCTTCACAGATTCGTCAGGATTTGAATAACTTTGGCGGCTTTGGGCAACAGGGATATGGATATAATGTAAAATATTTATATGAGGAAATTGGAAAAATACTTGGGTTAAATACAAAACATAATATTATTGTGATTGGCGCCGGAAATTTAGGACAGGCATTAGCAAATTATGTAAAGTTTGAAAAGCTTGGTTTTATGATAACAGCCTTATTTGATGTGAATCCTGCTTTAAAGGATGTAACTGTCCGGGGAATCAAGATTTACATGTTGGATGAATTGGAAACATACTGTAAGGAAAATCAGGTTGACATTGCAGCGCTTACAATGCCGAAATCAAAGGCAGATGCAATTGCAAATCGTTTAGTTGATTTAGGAATACATGCCATTTGGAATTTCGCGCATGTTGATTTGGATTTAATTGATAAAGATGTGGTTGTTGAGAATGTTCACCTTTCTGATAGCTTGATGCAGTTATCATATAACATTGTTAAAAACCTGAAATAGGAAATTGATGGGCGAATGAATTCTGGCGAATTGGTTCGTCTTTTTGTATTGGAGAAACAAGTATGAGATTTTTAGTTAATAGCCGTGAGATGCGCCAATATGATAAAAACACTACTGAATTTTTTAAAGTGCCGTCCTTAATTTTAATGGAACAGGCAGCAATTGCAGCATGCGAAGAAATTGTAAAGAGTGCAGATAAAAAAGAAAGCATATTAATTGTTTGCGGAAACGGTAATAATGGCGGAGATGGTCTGGCAATTGGCCGTCTGCTGTTACTGAAAGGATATGACATTGATCTTGTACTGATTGGTGATGGGAAAAAAGCGACCGGTTCGAACGTGACACAACAGGAAATTTTACGGGCATACGGAAAGACAATTTTAAATGACATACCGGTACATAAAACGTACGGAATTGTAATAGATGCTGTTTTTGGAGTGGGATTAACAAGAAACATTGAAGGCATATATAAAACGGCAATTGAAAAAATGAACATGTTAACAGCATATAAAATTGCGATTGATATTCCATCCGGGGTTTCAGCAGATAATGGAGCGCTTTTAGGAGTCGCTTTTAAAGCAGATGTAACGATAACATTTGCATTTGATAAAGTGGGGATGCATTTATGGCCGGGTAATGAAAAAATCGGAGTAATTATTTTAAAAGAAATCGGTATTACAGAGAATAGTTTTATGGAGCATAAACCGAGTGTAATGGCACTGGAAAGTAAGGATTTGAATCGACTTGCTGTTCGACCATCCCATTCCAATAAGGGAACTTTCGGAAAGCTTCTTGTGATTGCAGGTAGTGTAAATATGGCAGGAGCAGCGGTGCTTTGCGGAAAAGGAGCATATGTGTCCGGCTGTGGTCTGGTTCGTATCTTGACACCGGAAGAAAATCGCATTATTATACAGACTGCTCTGCCGGAAGCAATTCTTACTACTTATACAGCCAAAAAGCCTGAAATTGCTGTCATAAAAGAAGCGATGGAATGGGCAGACGTTATATTATGTGGACCGGGGCTTGGAACAACGGATACGTCCATGGCAATTGTGATGCAAGTATTAAAAAATGCGACTGTCCCGTTGGTTCTGGATGCAGATGCATTAAATTTAATTGCAAAAGATACCAGTGCTTTACAGCGTCCCCATACGGAAATGGTGGTAACACCCCATTTGGGAGAGATGAGTCGTCTGACAGGTGATGGTATTTCTTTTATTCAGTCAAGACTTTTAGATGCAGCAAAAGATTTTGCGGATACTTATAACGTGGTTTGTGTTTTAAAAGATGAAAGAACGGTCACAGCAACTCCGTATGGACCGGCATATTTGAATCTTTCTGGAAATTCCGGAATGGCTACTGCAGGAAGCGGAGATGTTCTGGCAGGAATCATTGGCTCTCTGATGGCTCAGGGATTGGAAGCAGATACAGCGGCTCCTCTGGCCGTAT
>CAMGET010000123.1 GCA_946055175.1 uncultured Roseburia sp. | reverse complement strand
CCGGATATTCATATTTTAAATTCAAAGAATCTGTACCTTCCAAATCGGTCGGTCTGCCCACTCCGTCAAGTGTGTGTCCCAGCAATTCATCACCCACATATACAGACAAAGGATGTCCCGTATTTTCAACGACACATCCCACTCCGATTCCTTCCACATTTTCGAAAGGCATCAAAAGCAGCCGTTTATCACGGAAACCAACAACCTCTGCCAAAATGGAAGTTCCACTATTCTTATCAATAATAATGCGGCATAAATCATTTAGCTTAGCGTCAGGTCCAACGGATTCAATTGTCAATCCGACAATTTTTACTACCTTTCCCAATCTTCGAAAGTAGGTATTGTCAGCTAATTTCTGGTATTTCTCAAAATTATTTGTCACGTTCAACCATCCTTACGAGCATAATGATCTAATATCCTTAATGAGATTTTCCAATTGCGTGCCAAGACTGCAGTCAAAAACTCCCGAATCTGTCTCAATCAGGCATTCATTTCCATCCATGGTGGAATCAGCAATAAATTCCAACTCAATTCCATGTCCGACACGTTCTAATATATCTTCTCTGTGATTTTCCAAAAAAAGCACATTGCTTTCTGCAACTTTAATACGAAATTTGCGGTCACCCTCAATATTTAATATTGCATCATCGATTAAATGCATTAAAATATGCTTTTTGTTATCAAATTGAATATGGAACACTTTATTAAATACATCTAAAATAACATCTACCAAATCATGTTCCATTTCATTTCTTTTCTTTACATAATCTGCTTCTAAAGCTTCGCTTTTCGATGAAAACTCTTCCAGGAGTTTCATCCGCGCTTCTTCAAGTTCCTTTTGCATGGCTGCGTTTCCATCTGCATAACCTTGTACACGTGCTTCTTCGTGTATATTTTTTGCATCTGCATATGCCTGATTTAACACAGCCTCAGCCTGACATTTTGCATCGTTCAAAATACGTTCTGCTTCTTCTTTTACCAATTGAGCCTCACAAACAGGTTCAGTCTCTTCAATCTTATCCGTAGTTTCCGTTACAATACCGGCTTCAAAACTTCTGGAAAGCTCTTCCTGATGCTTCTGCTCTGCTCGCTGACGTTCCAATATCTTAGCCGCACGTGCTTCCAATACCGCATTCGGATTAATGACTCTGGCATTCTCATTCTGATTTTGAACAAAATATTGTTTGTAAAGATTAGGCAATGATTTCGTCACCTCCGCCTCTTGAAATTACAATTTCACCGGCATCCTCTAATCTACGAATAACACCAACAATTTTCTGCTGAGCTTCCTCAACATCCTTCATACGGACTGGTCCCATGAAATCCATATCTTCCTTTATCATGGCTGCAAGTCGTTTAGAAAGGTTCTTAAAGCATACATTTTGCACTTCATCATTTGCATTCTTAAGCGCAACTGCAAGATCATTATTATCCACATCACGCAATACACGTTGAATTGCACGGTCATCCAGCAAAAGAATATCCTCAAATACGAACATTTTCTTTCGGATTTCATCAGCAAGCTCCGGTTCTTCGATTTCAAGAGATTCCATAATGTGTTTTTCTGTTGCACGGTCAACAGTATTTAAAATATTTACAATTGCATCTACGCCACCGACAACTGTGTAATCCTGATTTACTAAGGATGCCAGTCGGCGCTCCAACACACGTTCTACTTCTTTGATAACATCAGGTGATGTTCGATCCATCATCGCAATACGTTTTGCTACATCAGATTGTTTTTCAGGTGGTAATGCTCCCAATACCATAGCAGACTGTGCAGGTGTCAGATATGACAGAATCATTGCAATGGTCTGAGGATGTTCATCCTGGATAAAATTAAGTAGCTGGCTAGGGTCTGTTTTACGTACAAATTCGAAAGGTCGAACCTGCAAAGACGCAGTAAGCTTTGTAATAACTTCCTGAGCTTTTTCATCTCCAAGTGCTTTATCCAGCAATTGTTTTGCATAGCCGATACCGCCTTCTGCAATATACTGCTGTGCAAGACACACTTGATAGAATTCTTCCAGAACCATTTCTTTTACTTCCGGAGAAACACTTTTTGTATTTGCAATTTCAAGTGTCAGTTCTTCAATTTCATCCTCTTTTAAGTGTTTAAATATATCTGCAGAACGCTCCGGTCCCAATGTAATAAGCAGGACTGCCGCTTTCTGCACTCCGTTTAATCCATCATTAGCCATCGTATGCCTCCGTTATTTTATTCCCAGTCTTCATTCAGCCAGTTTCTTAACAGGGAAGCAGCCGCTTCCGGATTCTGTTCAACAAACTTCTCAATCAGTATTCTCGTCTCAGATTTTTCATTATATCCGATATCTGCAAGTACTTCCTGTGATTCCTTGGTTGACTCTAACAGATTTTCAACAGAAAGTTCTGCTTCCGGTTCCTGCGTCTGATCTCTACGCATACTGCGGAATACCACAAGGCCAAGCAGCAAGAAGATAAATATTACTAATATCAGCTGCAAATAATCAGATAATGTTCTATTGCCTTTTGATGAATATTCAAACATCGGCTGTGCATAGGATAAAATCGTAATACTCTCAACCGGGAAGCCTGTTGCATTTGAAACCAGTTCATAATAGTCCTCATCCACTTCCCGCTTTACCGGCTCACTGTTTGCAACAATATACTCATCAAAAGTCATGTCATCTAAAGCACCGGAAGCACGTAATACATCTTCTTTATAGACAACCCAGTCTGTCAAGACAATTGAAATGGAAGATGTCGCGCAATTGATCTTTCCGACGGATTGAACATAAGTTGTTATTTTTTCGTTATTAATGTAATCCGTAGTAACATCAGAAATTGTAGACAACGTAATCTCAGAGTCTTCAATGACATATGTAGTATCATCATTTGAGTCTGTTCCGGGTGTTGCAGCTGCACCACCCTGAGACATGGATTCGTATTCACTCTTTGAATCAATCATACCATTGGTCTGACCTTCCGGCGCATAATATTCATGCAGCTGTTCGGTACGTTCGTCAAAGTCCATATCTAAATTCATAGCAATTTCCGCATTATCACAAATGGTAGAACCAACTAAAACGTCTCTGATTTTACTCTTTACAAGGCTTTCAGCTTTTGCCTTCAACTCCATTTGTGAATTTGCGCTTCCGGCTACAGAATTCACTTCATCTCCCGAGAATAAAACATTACCGTGATTATCAATAATGGTAATTCTGGAAGTATCGTCATTTCCTACATTTGTTGCTAAAAACTGCGCCAGACCTGCCGCCTGTTCACCGCTCAATTCATCCTCAAGAGTCAGCATCACGGAAACAGAAGCTTGTTCATCTTTACTGATAATTGTTCCGTCATCGTTAGGCAGGTCCAAACGAATAGAAGCACTTTCAATACTGTCCATCGCTTCTAATACAGTTGCTAAATCTTCCTGAAGATATACTTTATATTTTTTTTCTTTATCTGCTTCTGTTGAACTAAATCCGCCATCAAATACAGATGCAATATCCGGGCCCTCTGTCGGAATTGAATTAGTGCCAAGCAAAATTCTGGCATCTGCCAGGTCTTTTTTTTCTACTTCAAAAGATAACCCATCCTCTGATACTTCAAAGCCAATACCATTATCCGTCAAAAGTTCCTTAATATTTCCTGCTTCCTTCAAAGAAGAACATGTATATAACGACATCATCTCAGGTTTTGAAACAACCACGGCTAATATAGCCAGTGCGAGCAAAATCGCCGCCAATATACTTAGTAACAAAGTTTTTTGCCTTGTATTAAATTTTTTCCACCACTCCAAGATTTTATCTAAAATCTTCTTTATCTGTTCTGGCATCTATCTTATTCCCCGTCTTAATTAAATTTGCATATTCATAATCTCTTTATATGCGTCCAACGCTTTATCCCGTACTGCCACTGTATATTGCAATGCAGTCAAAGCTTTTGTCTCAGCAATCAGGAGATCATGTGTATTTTCTGCTTCCCCCAACGCGAAACGAATTTCTTCTGAATCTGCTGTTTTCCTTAATGCATTTGTTTCATCAATCATATTCATTGCAGATTCCAGAATTGAACTGAACGGTTCCTCTGTTTTATTTGCCGAAACATGACGGTTGGCAACTTCATTATAATAATCCGCATTGATTACTGATAAAGAAGAAATATCCATTCTTCACACCTTACCTTTCCTCTTTATTTCCCGATTGACAGTCCCGTTCTTGCCATACTCTTACTTGCTTCAAATGCCGTTGTATTTGCTTCATAAGCTCTGGTTGCATCAATCAGATTGGTCATTTCCGTAACGGTATTAACGTTTGGATAAGACACATAACCATTCTCATCCGCATCCGGATGGGACGGATCATATTCCATAATAAAATCAGTCTCCATATCTTCTTTTACAGACGTGACTTTTACACCGTTTCCTACCGCTCTTGCTTTGGAAGACGAATAATATGTACTAAATGGTGTTACTGTTTTTTCCTGAAATGTAACAATTTTTCTGCGGTATGGTGTACCATCTTCCGTTCTGGTCGTATTTACATTTGCAATATTCTGTGCAATTGTATCAAAACGAAAACGTTCTGCTGTCATACCTGATGCACTGATATTAAATGACTGAAATAATCCCATAGTTACCTCCCAAATTATTTACCTAATGCAGTTCTCATACACTGAAACTGTGAATTGATACTGGATGTAATCGCTTCATATCGAATCTGTTCCGAAGCCAGTTCTACGTTTTCCGTATCTACATCAACATTATTCCGATCCAGACGATAAGAATAATTTGACATATCCGTATAGGTAGATACTGTTAAATCACTAAGATGGTCATTTAATCCGCGCATTTTCTTATCTAAAGACGTATACTTAGAATGCCCCAATTCCCTTTTTAACACACTCTCAAAATCAACATCCTGTCTCTTATAACCCGGAGTGTCTACATTTGCTAAGTTATTTGTAATAGCTGTTTCGCGGAGCCAACTTGCATCAGCCGCCTTGTCAAGTACGTTGATGTAATCAAATGCGTTTGTACAAAACATGACAAATTCCTCCCTAATTAGACATAGCTCTACATTATTTTACAAATACCTTATTCTATTATAAATCTTGTCACAAAAAACTCAAGTACTTTTTTCTTATTTTCGCAATATCTTGTTAGTTTTTTTGTGCATAAATACTAGATAAAGAGCGTTAAGTCATATTTGCAGTTTAATTGAAACCCTTTCTATCGGTATTAAAAAGGCTGTTCTAAATAGAACAGCCTCCTTGCTTAACTTAACTTATTCTGTTTTTTTATTTTTTCAAGTTCATCAAATACTACATCATTTAACACTTTGATATATGTGCCCTTCATTCCGGATGAACGGGATTCA
>CAMGET010000122.1 GCA_946055175.1 uncultured Roseburia sp. | reverse complement strand
CCTGCGGTCTGTTCCAGCGCGCAATAACCAAAAAACATAATCATGACTTCCTTTGCGCCGGGAATATGGAATATTTCTTTTAGTGTAAGCGGTTTATCGTATACCGCCTCTCCATTCTCTGTTTCTGTTTTGTTCCGTTTTTTCCAAATTGGAAGGCTAAGAAACAAAATTGCAGTAAGTACCATCTGAATCAGAGCCACATAACGGTAACCTGCATTCCAGCTCGCCCCACCGGTCAGCACATAGCCCATAATGTGTGGTCCGGTTGCAGCTCCCACTCCCCACATACAGTGCAGCCAGCTCATATGCCGGCTGGCATAATGCAGTGCCACATAATTATTAATCGAAGCATCTACACCACCCGCGCCAAGTCCATAAGGAATGGACCATAAGCATAGTGCCAAAAAGGAATGGCTCATGGAAAATCCAAAGAGTGCAACAGCAGTCATCATCACACTTACTGTCGTTACAATTCCCGTTCCAAACCGCCTTGTCATCCGGTCACTTTGTAAACTCGAAATAACGGTTCCTACTGAAATAATCGTGGAGATTAGTCCTGCATAGGATACCGGCACACCAAATTCCAAATACATGGTCGGCCATGCTGCTCCAAGCAGGCCATCCGGCAATCCCAGACTGATAAATGATAAATATATGATAAATAAAAGTAAATGTACCATGTTGTGTTCCTTATTTTTTCTTTTTCCTTACAAAACGAATCTGACAGTTATCATCGCCGCGTGCAATCGTAGATGGAAGCTCTAATTCACATCCAAAGCTTTCTGCTATTCCTCTGTCACCACACATTGCATGGTCACAAAGCACCTGAATCTCTTCGTCACTACAGCCCTGCTTCTGCCATGCTTTTACGAGTGGGCAGTAATGAAAGTCGATGTCTAAATGATCGTCAGTACACTGTTTGATGTCCATTTCAAATACCCACTGTGCAAATTTAGAAAACAATGTTTTTTTAAGGCCCTTTAAGGAATCCCCGCCGCCTGCCTTTGCACGTAAGCTTGCTCCCTGATATAAGCCGCAGCGTTTAATTGCTTCCGGTGCATAATCTTTTGAATCCAATCCTTTTTTCTTTGCTTCATCGCAAAGCAGGTACATCCAAAGTGCACGATGCTCTAACTGCTCACGAATTGCTACGATTAACGGATTCTTTATCTTTGGTTCGTTTTTGATGCTCATATAAAATCTTCCTTTCCCATATTAATAACATTATAATCTATTTTTTTGCATAATACAAAAGGAGATTTCGGCTTTTCCCAAAATCTCCTTTTTCTCATTCAAATCAATATCAATCTGTATTATTTTTCTGCCTTGGCCTGTTCCAACTTTGTCTGACGACGATTCTTTACTTCCTCTGACATCGGCTTAATATCTCCTGCTGTTGTCAACGCCATCTTGGTAAGAAGCGGTCCGACGATTTCATAAACCAATACAGCAAATAAAGTAATATTGCGAATCAGATTTCCCTGTGCTCCAAGCTGCATTGCTGTAGTACACATTCCAAGTGCAACACCTGCCTGTGGGAAAAGTGTAATTCCTAAATACTTGCAAATCTGCGGCTCACATTTCGTTGCCTTAGCACTTGCAAATGTACCGGTGTATTTTCCTAAACAACGGAAAATAATGTAAATAACACCGATTCCTACGATTGCGATATCCGTAAATACACTAAGTTCCAATTCTGCACCGCTGATGACGAAGAATAATGCAAACAGTGGAGAGGTCCACTTATCCGCAGCTCCCATTAAGTCATGTGACAACGGACAGATATTACAAAATACGGTTCCTAACATCATACATACAAGCAAAGAAGAAAATCCAACGTGCACCGGTCCAATGTGAAAGGACATCATAGACAATGCAACGGTCATAAATACAAAAGCAATTGTCATATTCAAACGGTTTGTGTTGGAGTTAAACATTTTTTCCAGCTGTGTCAAAAGCCAACCCATAATTGCTCCAAGTAAAAGAGAACATACAATTTCCACCAATGGATTTACAAGAATGGAAATCAAATCAACGGTTCCACTGACCAACGTCTTTGCAATGCCAAAAGAAACCGCAAATGCCACTAAGCCCACTGCGTCATCCAATGCTACGATTGGAAGAAGTAAACTGGTAAGAGGTCCTTTTGCTTTATACTGTCTTACAACCATAAGCGTTGCAGCCGGTGCTGTTGCTGTAGCAATCGCGCCTAATGTCAAAGCCTGCGCCAGAGTCAGTTTTTCCGGCATCATCAGATGTACTGCAAGCAATGCCAAATCAACAAATAAGGTTGCAACCAATGCCTGAAAGATACCGATGACAAATGCCTGCTTTCCGATTTTTTTCAGGTCACTCAAACGGAATTCATTACCAATGGAGAAAGCTATAAAGCCAAGTGCTACCTGTGATACTAAAGAAAGTACACTTACTTCATCCATTGTTGAAAAACCAAGGCCTTCAATATGTAAGGCCCCGATGCAATATGGTCCAATTAATACTCCAGCAATTAAGTATGCTGTTACAGCCGGAAGCTTGAATGGTTTAAATGCTCTAGTCATAAGTAACCCTGCCAAAAGGGCTACGGATACGGATAATAAAATATTCATAACATTTCACGCTCTTTTCTTCATATTAAAAGCGCCAGACAGACTTGTCTTTTAGCGCAAGCTATATCTTACGACTAATATGTGTGAAAATCAATGACGAAGGTACCAAAAATCACGGCATTTTTCAAAAAAAATTAGGCAAATTTCTAGTAGTTCTCCTTATATATAAGATAGCAAAGCCAACGAACTCAATAACAATCAGTATTCCAAAAGCTCTACTAATCCTGTCACGGATATAAAGCACCCTGTTTCAGTCTTTCTTTAAATAGACCTCTATCGGTACACCATCCCTGACATCTGAATAATAGGAATCCACATTTTCTTCCATATAAAGTTGGAACTCTTCTACTGTCTCAAATACAATCGGTTTTACAAAAACAGCTGGGTCTATATTGTAAATCACGCCACTGATCATCCCTAGAACAACCGCAACAGTCAGCGCCATCTTTAAAGCTTTCCTTAATAATTGCTTGTCCGCTTTCATCCATGCCCAATAAGCTTCTTCCATGTAGAAAGTTTCCTTTTTGGCAATTCTTTCCCGCATGCAGAAAACGTAGATTGCATACACCGCTACCAATGTAATCCCTGCAAATACAAGACCATAGCCAATCCAAATTCCAAAATTCAGTCCTGTATTTCCTCCCTGACTAAATATCGCCAGTGGAAAAAGAAATGCAAAGAGGCCCATATTAACTGCCATTACCCCGACTGTCAGCTGGAACATTTTTGTATTTGCTTTTTTCATAAGAAGTTTTTGGTTTTCATCCTCTTCTAACATTGGAAAAAGCTTGCTTCTCAACACACATAGTTGAAAAATAACGCTGATTAGCAGAAAGATACTTCCAATACAAAATCCCAAAATCCCCTTGTAAATCCAAGATTGCAAATGATTGCTGCAATAGCCGGAATGAGCGAAAGCTCCGGTGTACATTCATCACATTCCCAGCGGCTCACCGTCTTGTCTGATACATACAGCCTATCCCCAAGTTTCTTCTGTGTCATCCCATTTGCACGCCTTAATGCTGCTATAAATTTTCCAATGGTTTTCTTTTCCATCGCTGTTCCTCCTCGCTGTCGGCAGTACCTGCCCTTTCATTTTTTACATTGACATTCTCTCATTTTGTCAGAAAAAATACCATCATTGAATGTGAGAATTTCTCTCGAAATGCGGGAATTTAAGTAAAAGTGCGGTTGGCGTGCAAGTGTGTTAAGCTTCACTGGACACACTATATAAAAGGAGCAATGCAAAACATTCGCATTGCTCCTAAACTTTCTTATCGTACTACTTCAATCGCATTACACTCGCTATAATCCGTCATTAAAATCTCTGCCGGAATTGTCCGTGCCTTATTTACGATTTTCTCTAATTTCTCTGAAACAGCATCCGTGTAGAATTTCTCACCGCACTGTACACATTCCATTGTTGGAACATGATTTACAATTAATACGGTACCATCTAATGTAACCAAATACTTATCTAAAATATTTTTTGTTTCTTTTCCCTTACAAAATGCACACATCATTTTCCCCTCCTTGTCTTCATGTCTGCTTGGAATCTACTCTCATCGGGGCAATACGTCGTTATGACATTTAAGATTCTAGGAACTCCGTCACTTATGCTAACTACAACATGTAAAACCCTTTCATCTTCTGCATGTCCAAATATCAGATACGATGGGTATGGATAATCATCAAGATGCTCCTCAATAATTTCACCATTCATGATACAACGTTTTATATCATCTCGGCTAATTTTACGTTGTACTATACATTTCTCTACATGCTCGGTCCAGACAATTTTTCCTTCCGCACACAGAGCCTGTACTTCGTTAATATTCATTTGTAATTCCTTTCTACTCTCCCCGAAAGAAAATCACGTATAAATTGTACCATTCCATAATCCAAAAAGAAACCTTCATTTTTATCCCAATGCAACATCAAGTGCCATCATCAATGTGAATCCTACTGCAAAAGAAAGAACTCCTATATTGGAATGATTTCCTTCTGACATCTCCGGAATTAACTCTTCCACTACTACATAAATCATTGCACCTGCTGCAAAGCTAAGTAAATATGGCAATATAGGTACAACAATGCGGGCTGCCATAATGGTAAGGAGTGCACCAATCGGCTCTACAATTCCGGATAGTACTCCAAGTCCAAATGATTTTGCTTTACTTTTCCCCTCCGCTCTTAATGGCATAGAGATAATGGCACCTTCCGGGAAATTCTGGATTGCAATCCCAATAGATAATGCAAATGCCCCCATGAGAGTTAATGAAGTATTCTTTTCCATCAAACCGGCATATACAACGCCGACCGCCATCCCCTCCGGAATATTATGTAACGCTACTGCCAAAACCAACATCGTCGTTCTTTGCAACTTCGATTTTGGTCCCTCTACCTCATTGCTATTTAAGTGCAAATGTGGAATCAAATGATCCAAACCAAGTAAAAATAGAATCCCCAGCCAGAATCCGATGACAGAAGGCAAAAAGGATAATTTACCCATATGCGCTGACTGGTCTATTGCAGGAATAATCAGGCTCCAAATAGATGCCGCAACCATCACTCCGGCTGCAAAACCTGTAAGTGCCCGCTGCACTTGTATGTGCAACTTATTTTTCATAAAAAGCACACATGCTGCGCCAAATGTTGTTCCTAGAAATGGTATCATAATGCCTATAGTTATATATGTATTCATAACGTCTGCTCCTTTTGGTTAGTTTTTTCTAACTAATTATAACATATTATTTTTTATTTGTAAAAATATATCACAAGGTTTATACTATTAGT
>CAMGET010000121.1 GCA_946055175.1 uncultured Roseburia sp. | reverse complement strand
AGCATGCCACAAAAAAAAGAAAAAGTATAGAGGTAATTTCTACTTCTATACTTTTTCTTTCCTTTTCTTTTTCCTTTTATTCTACAACGACAACCCCATCTTCTTTGACACTGATTGTCATGCCGTCTTTTACATAGGAAAGGAACTCTTCACCCAGGCAGTCTATAACAGGCATGGATACATTTTCCAGCCCAACGTCTGCCAGAATTGCTCCTGCTGCAGCAAGAGAATCAATGTGATTTGCAAAAAGCATGCATGCCGGCTGGCGTTCCATCGCACATGCGCAGTATAACACCATGCCACCGGTGGTAGAGCCTATGGTCTGAGGCAGGCAAAGTGCTTTTCCGGCAATCGGCTTTCCATATAAATCCGGGTTGTTCTGGTCTCCGCATTTTGCAGTTTTATCGCCAAACTGTAATGGTTTTTGCAGTGATGCCAGTGTGTTGAATCCGACATGGCTTACAACGGCTTTGGCCTTTGTTTCTCCGGGAGTTACCACGCGTCCTTTAAATTCTCTCATTTCTATCTGCCTCCCTTCGTAATCTGTGCAAGGATTTCATCGTCGGTGTAATATCTTGCCGACGTATATGTACGCAGTTTATTGGAAGATGTGATTACCGGCATTTTTGCACTTAACGGGTTATTCATGTACATCAATGGGCAGATATAGGAAGTAATGACTCCGGTCGCTTTGAGTCTTGCCGCAAAATCTGTTTTTTCAAATTCCGCAAGCACTGCCGGTGAAGCTGTAAATACTGTCGGAATCACTACCTTGCTGTTTCCGGATTCCTTTAAGCCCGCTTCCACGCGCTCGGTCCAATCCTTTAATTGCTGTAAACTCATATGTGGGCAGCCCATGAAGCAAAGCTTCGGTGTCGCATCTTTGTCTTTCCAGATGACCGGATAGTTACTTTTTACACGCTCTAATTCTGCGTCATCAATCACATAAACCTTTGCATCTTCTTTGATTAACGTTTCACCGGATTCTTTTGCTTCCGGTGTTAAGTTCTCAATGTGATACAAGCCTACAGCCCCGTTCGATGCGGTTGCTGCACCAAAGTCTTTTAAATACGTACAGGCGGCATCATCAAGTTCTGTTCCAAGCCATTTGTCGAGTCCTTTTACATAAGGAACGTCCTCCATTACCTTCATTCCGATGGCAGAACCCAAAAGCTGTGCTTCCGGCTTCTTTTCTGTTTTAATTTCTACAATCCAGGAAGCTTTTCTTCCCTCGTCCGTAAGAAGTCCAAAATAAGGTACAAAGCCTACCACGGAACCCATGATATCCATAATTCCCGAATTACGGTTACAACGTGCGCCCAAAACGGAATTGGCATATACCACTGCCGAAGATTCTGCCCAGCTTAATACCTCGCCTTTCTTTGGCTTGTTTCCCACTTCGTCCATGTAGCAGGTGCAGGTGAATGCGTCTTTATCCATCAATCCCAGTTTTTGTAACTGCTCCTCATAAAAGTCCTGTTTGCTGTACATAAAATGATTGAAAATCACTTTCTGCAAAAAGTTTGCCGGCACATTTGGGTCCAACGGACGCGGATCCACAGAAAACTTCTGCTTGGATGGTGCGCCTGCCTCCAAAAGCTGATCCATCAGTTCATAAACAGGCCCTAATAATTTTAATCCGAACGATGTCACTAAATGATTATATTCCGAAGTAACCGGCACCATTTTTTCTGCGCCAAAGGCTTCTCCAAACATGACAAGTGTCTTCATAACCTTTGCCAGAGTTTCCCCTTGTGCGCCGTCTAAAATTGCCTGCTGCTCCTCTGTTAATTTCATCATGCTATTTTCCCTTTCCTTTTCTGATAAGACCGGATGCTGTATTCTCCGCTCAAACTTTATAATTTCATGGCAACATCCCATGCATTCCAGATTACAGTACGTAAGTTTCCAACTTTTTTTGCATCACCGACGATATGTACATGTTTTCCTTTTGGTGCAAGCGGTGCAGGATTATAACCTACGGAAAGAATCACGCTGTCTGCATTAATTTTAAAGGAATTGCCGGTTTTGTCGATTGCGATTACGCCATCCTCCAAAACCTCGCCAAGCTTTGTTTCCAGATAGACAGGAACCTTATTTGTCGCAAAGAAGTCACGCAGGAAGCTTGTGTTTGCAAGGCAAATTCCCTTTACTGCGATTAAATCATCTTTCATCTCAACAATGGTCGGCTTCTTGCCCTGTAAGTACAAATCGTATGCAATTTCACAGCCGGTCAAACCACCGCCAATAATGGTTACGTTTTCGCCAACTGTCTTTGTACCAAGCAGATATTCTGTCGCATCCATCGCATACTCAGCACCCTTTACCGGAATCTTTCGTGCAGTTGCACCTGTTGCAATAATGACCTCTTCTGCATCTAAAGAAGCAAGTTCTTTTACTTCTGTATTTAATTTTACTTCGATTGGATAGCGTGTGATTTCCCGCTCATACCAGCGAATCAAATCACGGTCTTTTTCCTTGAAGGAAGGAGCCGCTGCAGCAATGAAAACACCTCCAAGTTTGCTGTCTTTTTCATAAAGCGTTACATTATGTCCGCGTTTTGCAAGGACAATTGCCGTTTCCATTCCACCGATACCACCGCCGATAACAGCGATTTTTTTCGGTTTCTTTGCAGGAACGATTTTGTACTTATCAGACTGCATCACACTTGGAACCAGTGCGCATCGTGCCAGATGACAGGTGTCTCCGAAGTCCTGTGCATTCGCCACGCCCTTATAGTGTGAAAAGTTAAAGCAGGCATTATGGCAGCAGATACATGGACGGATTTCTTCTAAGCGGTCCTCCATCAATTTGGTTACCCATTCGCTGTCTGCCAAGAACTGTCTTGCAACACCTACTGCGTCAATCCGGCCTTCCTCAACGGCTTTCGCTCCGGTCTCCGGGTCCATACGTCCCGCACAGACTACCGGAATGTCTACAAACTGCTTGATATGTGCTACATCCTCCAGATTGCAGTTCTGTGGCATATACTGTGGTGGATGTGCCCAGTACCAGGAATCGTAGGTTCCGTTATCTGCATTCAGCATGTCATATCCTGCATCCTGCAAGTATTTTACTGCCTTTTCACTTTCCTCCATGTCGCGGCCGATTTCCGTGTAAGTTTCTCCCGGAACCGCGCCCACGCCAAAATCTTTTACTTTTGATTCTACGGAATAACGGAGTGATACCGGATAGTCCTCTCCACAGGCAGCTTTAATCGCTGTAACAACCTCTGTCGCAAAACGGTAACGATTTTCAAACGAGCCGCCGTATTCGTCTGTACGTTTGTTTGTATACTTTAAGGTAAACTGGTCCAGCAGATATCCTTCATGTACTGCATGTACTTCTACCCCATCAACACCGGCTTCTTTACAAAGCTTTGCGGTTTTTGCAAATGCCTCTACAATCTCTTCAATCTCATCTACCGTAAGTGCACGTGTCGTAATTTCAGGTGCCCATCGCGCTGGTAGCTCACTCGGACTTGCCAACTGATAAGAGGTATCAAGGATTGGCTTTGCAATTGCCCGAAGAGCCGGATTTTTATGTAACAGCATTACATGGTCGGTAATTGCCCAGGAACGTCCCATGCCGGCAGTCAGCTGTACAAAAAGCTTTGCTCCGGTTTTATGGATTTCTTCCATGTAAGACTTTAATTCCTCAAACATTTTCTTATTCTGCCAGAGCCATCTGCCGCCTAACGTATCCTTAAGCGGTGCAATTCCGGGAATAATCAGGCCGACGTTATTGTTCGCCCGTTCCAGGAAAAACTTTGCAGCCTCTTTGTCAAAATGGTTTGGTTCCATCCAGCCAAAAAGTGAAGTTCCACCCATCGGGCAAAGTACGATTCTGTTTTTTATCTCCACATTTCCGATCTTCCATGGAGTAAACAATGCCTCGTATTTTTGATTCATGTTCTTTCCCCTCTCATTTTTTATTTTACGTATCTAAAACTTCTTTTCCATCATAGCACTTTTCCACTTCTACTTCCATTCTTTTTCACAAAATCTGTGGAAATTATCAGAATAATATAGTAAAATTACAGATAGCTACATATAATTCTGCAAAACTCTCGGAATTATATGACGATAGGAGGAGGTATTTACATGAAACGAAATGTCATCGTTGGACAGTCAGGAGGTCCAACCGCAGCCATTAATTCCAGTCTTGCCGGCGTATACCGCACCGCGATTGACCGTGGCGCAAATAAAGTATACGGTATGCTGCATGGTGTCCAGGGATTATTGAATGAAAAGTATCTGGATTTATCCAACTACATTCAAACCGATTTGGATGTAGAGCTTCTAAAGAGAACACCTGCCGCTTTCTTAGGTTCCTGCCGTTACAAACTGCCGGGAATTCATGAAGACAAAGCGGTTTACGAAAAGCTTTTTTCGATTCTTGATAAGTTGGATATTGAGGCTTTTATCTACATTGGTGGAAATGATTCCATGGATACCATTAAAAAGCTTTCCGATTATGCGATTCTTACCGGACATCAAACCCGTTTTATCGGTTGCCCGAAAACGATTGATAATGACCTGGCATTGACCGACCACACACCGGGCTATGGCAGCGCTGCAAAATACATCGGTACCTCAATGAAGGAAATTATCCGCGACAGTTTCTGTCTGGAATATCCGAAAGGGCTTGTTACCATCGTAGAAATCATGGGACGTAATGCCGGATGGCTTACCGGTGCTACCGCACTTTCCAAATGTGAAGACTGTGACGGTCCTGATATGATTTACCTTCCTGAAGTAACTTTTGACCTTCAGGATTTTAAAGAAAAAGTGAAAAAACTTTTAACGAAAAAGCCTTCTGTAGTTGTTGCCGTTTCAGAAGGAATCCGTATTGCTGATGGCCGTTATGTCTGCGAACTTGGAAACAGTGTTGATTTCGTAGATGCATTCGGACACAAACAACTCTCCGGAACAGCATCCTATCTTGCAAGCTTCATTGCCGGAGAATTAGGTGCCAAAACACGTTCCATTGAGTTAAGTACTCTGCAGCGTGCAGGCTCCCACCTTGCTTCCCGTGTTGATATTCTGGAAGCTTATCAGGTTGGCGGTGCCGCAGTGAAGGCAGCTGATGAGGGTGATTCCGGCATGATGGTTGTCTTAGAGCGTATTTCCGATGACCCTTACCAGTGCCAGACAACCGTTAAGAATGTACATAAGATTGCTAATGACGAAAAATGTGTTCCACGGGAATGGATTAATAAAGATGGTACCTATGTAACCGATGATTTCGTGGCTTATGTAAAACCATTAATTCAGGGTGATGTATCGCCGGTTATGGTAGATGGTATTCCAAGACATTTGTACACGCCGAAGGAGTTGTATCAGAAGTAGGGATATTTAGCTCACTAAATTATTTTAAGCATAATGTAGATTAGTAAGAAAAAAGAGGAACCCTTATTTTTAGATGCGGTTATACATGTATAAGAAACTCTAACATTCCTATATAAAA
>CAMGET010000120.1 GCA_946055175.1 uncultured Roseburia sp. | reverse complement strand
ATTTTGATGCTTTCTATGAAATGGCATTGCCATATATCAAAGAAGTTATTACAAAAGACCTTGATTTAAAAAAAATCGCTGCTATGGTAAAGACCAGAATCGAAGTGTTCCCGGATATAAAAGAGCATATAGATTTCTTTGAAACATTACCGGAATATGATGTGGCAATGTATACACATAAAAAAATGAAAACGAATTCTGAGACTTCCTTAGAAGTACTAACTGAAATTCTTCCAAGATTAGAAAAACAGGAAGATTACAGTAATGATGCACTTTATGCAATGCTTTGTGCTTATGTGGAAGAGAAAGGTGTAAAAAATGGCTATGTGATGTGGCCGATTCGTACTGCAGTATCCGGAAAACAGATGACACCGGGTGGTGCAACCGAGTTAATGGAAATTTTAGGAAAAGAAGAGTCTATTGCAAGAATTAAGAAGGGCATTGAGCTATTGAGCAAATAATAGAAAGTACGCTTTGCGAACTTTCTATTATCATGAATAAACCATGAAAGCAGTTGAAAGGGAGTTGCGCCGCAACTCCCTTTTGGCATAACAAAAGGAAAGGAGACAGGGATGAAAAGACAATATAATACCTCTCAAATGCAGGCAATATGTCATAAAGAAGGCCCCTGTCTTACTTTGGCAGGCCCTGGTTCCGGAAAAACGGCTGTTGTGACAGAGCGTGTGAAGTATCTGATAACCGAATGTAATGTAAATCCCACCAATATTTTGGTAATTACATTTACGAAAGCAGCAGCCACAGAAATGAGAGAGCGTTTTTACAAATTGATGGGGAATGGACAGTATCCGGTGACGTTTGGAACCTTTCATGCTGTATTTTTTCAAATTTTAAAACATGCATATCACTACAATGCGGGAAACATTATCAAAGAAGAACGAAAATATGCCTGTATGCGGGAATTGGTAATGAGGCAGCAATTGGAATTTGAAGATGAAGCAGAGTTTGTAAATGCTATTTTAAGCGAGATTGGGATGGTAAAAAACACCGGTATTGATTTGGCGCATTATTATTCCACAAACTGTGCGACGGAAGTGTTTCACCGGCTTTACAGGCAGTATCAGGAATATTTGCATAGCCATAAGCTGATTGATTTTGACGATATGCTAGGGTATACCTATGAGCTTTTTAAGGAACGAAAGGATATTTTAAGTGCATGGCAGAAAAAATACCGGTATATTTTGATAGATGAGTTTCAAGATATTAATAAGATACAGTATGATATTGTAAAGATGCTTGCAGCACCGGAAAATAATCTGTTTGTAGTAGGAGATGATGACCAGTCCATTTATCGGTTCCGCGGAGCCAAGCCGGAAATTATGTTGCATTTTTTGGACGATTACCCGGAAGGTAAAAAGCTTTTACTAAATAAAAACTATCGCTCTCAGGAAAACATCGTTAAGGCTTCTTTAAATTTAATCAGCCATAATAAAGAACGTTTTGAAAAAAAGATTGAGGCAGAAAAAGCGCCTGAAAGGGATGTGGAATTTCTGACTTTTAAAAACCAGAGAGAGCAGAATCAGAAAATCATACGGGATATCACAGAGGCAGTGGAAAAAGGCAGCAAATATGAAGAATTTGCAATTCTGTTTCGAACGAATACGCAACCGAGACTTTTGATGCAACAGCTGATGGAGTATAATGTACCTTTTTACGCAAAAGACAGTATTCCAAATATATATGAACATTGGATTGCAAAGGACTTATTTGCTTATTTTAGAATAGCTCAGGGAAGCAGATTAAGAAGTGATTTTTTACAGATTATGAATCGACCGAAACGCTATATTGGCAGGGATTCCTTAGAGGATGAACTGGTGGCGTTCGATACATGGGAATGGTTTTATGAAGAACAGCCGTGGATTGCAAAAAGGATTACCCAGTTGGAAAAAGATATTAAGATGTTGGAACGGATGAGTCCGTTCGCTGCGATTAATTACATCCGAAACGGGATTGGATATGATGAGTTTTTAAAGGAATATGCAGAATATCGCAGAATCAGGGAAGATGATTTGTTTGATATCATTGAGGAAATTCAGGAAAGTGCAAGAGAATATCGGAATTATGATGCATGGTTTTGTCATGTGGAGGAATATGCAGAAGAAATTGCAAAAATCCGTATGCAAAAGCAGGAGGAGAAGACTGGGATCGCTTTGGCAACCTTTCACAGCGCTAAGGGGCTGGAGTTTGAACAGGTATATATAGTAGATGTGAATGAAGGTATCATGCCATATAAAAAGGCTGTTTTAGAACAGGAAATAGAAGAAGAACGCCGCATGTTTTACGTTGGTATGACCAGAGCAAAAAAAAATCTGCATCTTTATTCCACCAGTCAGGTGAATCATAAAGATGCAGAAATTTCCAGATTTATAAAAGAAGCTTACATCTCATCAAATTCAGCTTCATCCAATAATTCATCAAAGCGGTCGGCAACTGCTTCATATTCCTCATCATCTTCAATGTTTTCCAGAGAAGGATTGCCGTCTTCATCTTCGTTATAACGATAGATGTAAACTTCGTCGCCATCTTCAGATTCTTCATCGGATAATGGAAGGAGTGCGATGTAATCCTGCTTATCTACCTCGAAAATGGTTAAAATTTCGCATTCAACCTGGGAACCATCATCTAAATCCAAGGTTACAAACATATCGTCATCATCCAGGTTCTGATTATTCGTATTATTTTCTGCCATATAGCCCTCTTTCTGCACGGCTTTTTTAAAAATCTGCGGACGCCGTGCTGCCACAGATATTGTTACTACATTCAGTATCTGAAATATAGTTGAAATTGTCAAGGGAAAATTATATGATATACAAATGATGTGAGAATTGATACAATAGATAAAGAGTAGAAATACTATCAACCCAAATTTAAAGTTTACGGAGGCACCATGGAAATAACGATTAAAGAAGGCGATTATAAAAAATTTGGCGTATGTGAAGTTGCTGGCGGATACGTTTTTACATTTGTGGGAGAAAGAGAACAAACGTGTTATATCCGTCTTTATGATAAGCAGAATCAGTTAATGGAACGGATTCTTGTCCCCAAAAACTATTGTATGGGATCGGTCCGCTCTGTTTTTGTAAGTGGTATTAAGGAAAAGGAACTTCGCTATAACTATGAAATCAATGGTGTAATTATACAGGATGAATATGCTGACAGGGTAATCGGAAGAGAACAGTGGAACAACCTGGAACGAATAAAAGATGAATACTGTGTTTACTGTGGAAAAGAAAAACAAAAATATGATTGGGAAGATGATGACTTCCCTGAGGTCCCAAAGCATGAAATGGTGATGTATAAGCTTCATGTAAGAGGCTTTTCCATGGATGGTGGTGCAAAAGGGAAAAA
The DNA here is from genome assembly GCA_946055175.1 of uncultured Roseburia sp. Lineage (GTDB taxonomy): Bacteria > Bacillota > Clostridia > Lachnospirales > Lachnospiraceae > Roseburia. The sequence continues at coordinate 2,145 of CAMGET010000120.1, read as the reverse complement.
ACGAGGGACTTTTGCGGCTGTTTCAGACAAAATAGAGTATTTAAAAGAACTGGGTGTGACAACAGTGGAATTCATGCCTGTATATGAGTTTGAAGAACTGGTATTTGAACAAAAGCAGGAAATTCCAGAATATATCAGGTGGCAGGTATCCGAAGAAGATATCATTTTACCGGAAGCATCAGAGACAAAAGAGGTTGGATTAAATTACTGGGGCTATGGACCGGGCGATTATTTTGCTGTAAAAACTTCATATGCAGGAAATACCTCGGCATCTAAGGCGTTAAAAGAATTGGTTAAAAAGATGCATAAAAATGGAATGGAATGTGTGCTTGAAATGTTTTTCCCGGCGGGTATGAACCAAAATGTTATTTTGGATGTTCTGCGATTCTGGGTAAGAGAATATCATGTAGATGGATTTCATCTGCTTGGGGAAAGTGTGCCTGTAAAAGCGGTCTGTCAGGATGTCTTTTTAAGCAGGACGAAGCTTTTTTGCGAAGAATATGACGGATGGGAGTACGAGAAGGAAAAGACATATAAAAATCTTTATGTATATAATGACCAGTATCTGTATCCGGCACGAAAGCTTCTAAATCATATGGGTGGTTCCTTGGAGGAATTTGCAAATCAACAGAGAAAACAGCACCAAAATATTGGGTTTGTAAATTACATTACGAATAATAATGGATTTACCATGATGGATCTCTTCAGTTATCAGGATAAACACAATGAAGATAACGGAGAAGGAAATGCAGATGGAAACAATTGGAATTTTAGCAATAATTGTGGCTTTGAGGGAAAAACCGGCAGACGTTATGTGAATGAACTGCGTAAAAAGCAAATAATGAATGCGTTTGCAATGCTTTTTTTTGCGCAGGGAGTGCCACTTATTATGGCAGGGGATGAGATGGGTAATTCTCAGAATGGAAATAATAATGCATATTGTCAGGACAACCGCGTCGGATGGCTTAACTGGAAGAAAGATGCAAAGAATGCATGGCTGATTGAGTTTGTAAAAAAATTATCTGCTTTCCGTAAAGAACATCAGATTTTACATCTTGATGCACCGATGCAAATGAATGATTATGGGCACATGGGATGTCCGGATTTATCATATCACGGAGAAAATGCATGGATTTCGGGACTTTACCAGGAAACGGCAGCTCTTGGGATGATGTACTGTGGCGGTTATGCAAAAAAAGAAGATGGAAAAGCGGAAGATTACCTTTATGTCGGATATAATTTTCATATGGGAATCAATCAGCTCGCCTTACCAAAGCTGCCAAAGAAAATGAAATGGTTTCTGGTAATGGATACTTCGAATCTTACGAGTCCGTTTCTGGAAAGAGAACGCTGCCTTGAAAATCAGCAGCTTTTTCAAATTAAGGCACAATCAACGGTAGTTCTGGTTGGAAAATAAAAAAGTGGGTTTTAGAATGAAAGTTTGGAAACATTTTTGTACAATAACAAGACATAAACTGATTGTCATGAAGGGCTGTTTTCAGGTTGGATTAATCAGGCAGGGACTGCTTCATGACATGTCAAAATATACCCCTACAGAATTTTGGGTAGGGTGTAAATACTACCAGGGGACGATGAGCCCGAATAATGCAGAACGGCTGGATAGAGGATATTCTTCGGCATGGCTGCATCATAAGGGGAGGAATAAACATCATTTAGAATACTGGATTGATTATGGAGTGCCGGATAAAGAGGGACCAAATAAGGGACAGAAAAAAGGCATCTGTGGTATGAAAATGCCGGTAAAATATGTAGTGGAGATGTTTATTGACCGTGTGGCAGCATCTAAAAACTATCAGAGAGATGCCTATAAAGACGATAGTGCGCTAAACTATTATCTGGGTGGAAAAGAATTTACAATGCTTCATGAAGATAGCCGCGCAATGTTAGAATTGCTGCTTACTATGCTGGCAAAACGAGGCGAACCGGAAACAAATCGTTTTATCAGAGAAGAGTTATTAAAAAGCAGGATTGCGTATGAAAAAACTGCCCTTGATAAAATTACAGAAAATTTATAAACTGTCCCAAAAGTTTTGCATATCAGAAGGCAGAGGGGCAGTAAAATGTAAAAGGTTTTTGGTAATCGGATGATAAAAGTCCAGGCAGTAAGAATGAAGTGCCTGTCTT
>CAMGET010000119.1 GCA_946055175.1 uncultured Roseburia sp. | reverse complement strand
TCGGCAGCCGCTTCTGCGGCACATATTCCTCTTTCAAAATCCCACTATTTCGATAAACGCACAAAATCAAACCAATATAAATGCCATTCATGACCGCACTGACCCTTCCGTAACTTAAAAACGGAACCAGTGTCGTCCACCAAAGTCCAAAGCCAAGATTGATTGCAAGATAGGCTGTAAATCGCACCAGAATACTTAAGGTACAGGTTGTTCCAATCAAAAAACCAATACGGTTATTCTGCTTGAAAGACATGTGAAGCGCCATGCAAAGAAACAACAGATATGCCGCAATCACAATAACCCCGGCAAGCTTTCCAAAATAAGTAAAAATACTATTTAATACGAACAAACCATAGGTCTCACCGTTTGGTTCCCCTAAAAGAAATGTCTGTCCGCCCAGCCATGGTGCATCTGAGACAGATTTTTGTATCAGTGTGCTAAGGTAACTGTCTTCCGTTCCTCTAAAAAACGCAGCAACGCGCGCCAGGACGTAATGCCTCATCCCTCCGCCTCCCCAAAGAAGTAGCATACATATAGCAGACAAAACTCCCGCAATCACCAAAAGCAGCACAACCTGCTTCTTTTTATCTTTTCCAAAGATGCCTTTCCAAACCGCAAATAAAAGAATGAGTCCTATGCTTAAAATACTTTCCACCAGCGCAGGATAGCAACTGTAACGCCCAGTCGTTCCTATCACCTCGTAAACCATTCGATACCATAACAGTTCTGCAAATCCAAACATAAGGCAGATTCCAATTCCGCGTATTCCACGGTTGCGGTTCTTGTAAATAATTCCTGCAAAAAGAATCGGAAACAGCAGTTGTACCCCATAATATGCCGTACCTGCTGTTACTCTACCAACCTCGCTAAACAACTTCACCACAAATAAAACCACCGGCAAGCCTGCCATAAATACACCATAGAATTGATAGGCATACTTTGCAATAAAGTTATAGTCCATATACAGTAACACCAGTATCACCGCAAAACCAAGACAATTATAGATGATTGTTGACGGCAAACCTGCCCAACTGCTGTTACTGTTTCCGCCCTCTGCAAAAATAACTGCCTGCATCACAATGGATGCTGTCATAATAAAAATCGCCAAAGCAAGCATTGCCCATGGCATTTCCGGTTTATGGATTTTATTTAATTCCATTCCTGTTTCTACCGGATTTCCCATCTGACGTACCGCTTCTTTTAATGCCTCTGCAGGACTTAAGCCCTCTGCCTCATAATCCTTCGCCTGCTCCTCGATGTGGTTTCTAATCTCTTCTGCCACTAAGTGTTTTGCTCGTTTATCATGAATCTGTTCCGTCAGACTCGACATATATTCCTCAAATTCCATAAAAATCCCGCGCCTTTCCTACCACGCAAAGGTCAATACACTGCTGACCGCTGCACTATAAATTTCCCACTCTTCCTTTTTCTCTTTTAAGAAACGCTTCCCCTCCGCTGACAGATGATAGTACTTTCTCATTTTCCCGGTGGAATCGTCTTCATAAGAGGTCACAAAATGCTTCTCCTCCAACGAGTGAAGCAGCGGATAAAGTGAGCCTGCTTTCAATTCAAACACATTATTTGATTTTCCGCGCAGATTCTCAATCATCTCATATCCGTACATATCCTTTTCCTCAAGCAAACGCAAAATCAGCATGGTAAGGCTCCCCTGAATTAAGGTCTTATCGATCGCCATATTATTCCCTCCTGTTACTTTTCTATATAGACTGTCTATACACGTGATTATATATATTCAGCCTATATATGTCACGCGTTTTTTCTTATATCTTGAACAACAAAAGCTGCCATATTCTCCTATCGGATTCCATGACAGCTTTTCTTCCAAATTATTTAGCGCACTCCTTGCACGTTCCGTACACAATAGAGTTCTTACACTGCATCACAAAACCATGCTCTTTTTCCACATGTTCCAGAATCTCCTGCATAAAATTGCATTCCAAATGAATGATTCGTCCACACTTGACACACTGCAAATGCAGATGTTCCTCACAATGATGTCCGGATTCCACAAACTGATAGGTGGCCTGACTGCCTTTTTCTGCCACATACTTCATAACAGTCCCCTCTTTTTCCAGCTTGTCTAAGTAACGGTAAATCGTCGTAAGATTTACTTCGTTATCACATTCCTTCAAGTATGCATCAATGTCCAAAACCGTAAGAGTACGATTCTTATTTTCCTTTAAAAAATCTAATATCTTTTTTCTGCTTGCTGTTGCATATCCAGAGTTTGTCATTTTTTGCACTCCTTCATCTTAAAAAACAATTCCTAATAGATCAATTAAAATACCCCATACCACACCGAAACCATACATGGCACCGATAATTCCGGCATTCTGTTTCCCATTGCGGTTCAAGCGCAGCAACACAAGGGTTCCGATTCCCGCATTTACCAAAAGCCCTGACATCATCATCCCTGCGCTAATCACACCGCTTAAGTAAAGCTGGGTAATGACTACGGAAGATGCGCAGTTCGGAATCAGTCCCACCAATGCCGCAACCAGCTGTCCCACTACCGGCACATTAAAAAATACCTTGGATAAGGCATCTTCACCAATGATTTCGATGGCACCATTCAAAACAAACGCAATCACAAAAATATAGAAAAAGATTTTGATTGTGTGCTTTACTGCCGACAACAAAACACCGTCCTCACAGCTGCAATGTTCTTCTTCACACACAATATGAATATCCATCTCTGCTTCCTTCTTATGAAACAGCTGTTCATAAACAAATTCTGCCAGAAAACCTGATATACAGGCAATCGCTACTTTCGTCGCCAGAATCCCTGCAATGGTAGCAAGCGGCACCGACTCGGATAATAAAATCGGGAGCATCTCATCCGAAGTCGATAAAAAGACTGCAATTAAAGTGCCCACGCCAATCACATGACCGGAATAAAAGCTCGCTGCGGCTGCGGAAAAACCGCACTGTGGCATAACTCCTAAAAGAGCTCCCCATGCCGGACCAAATTTTCCTGCATTTTTTATCTTATTTGAAAACTTACTTCCTGCAAAATGCTCTAGCAGTTCCATTACCAGATACGTAAAGAACAAAAACGGCAATAAACCTATGACATCTTCTATTGTATGCTCCAGTGTATGTTCTAAAATGTGTAACATCATTCTCCTGACCTTTCCTCACAGAACGTTAAAAATGCAAACAATTTGTATTTGCAAATTGTTTGCATTTTGTATTATACCTTTCTTTGTTCAATTGTCAAGCTATTTATTTTTACTCTATAAAATTTTATCTTATAATCCGTCCGCCGCCTGCCACATATTCTCCGGTATAAAAAACAACTGCCTGTCCCGTCGTTACCGCGCGGACCGGTTCTAAAAACTCACAGCGGATTTCATCTTCCCCTGTCTTATAAACGCGACATGCCGTTCCTGCATGAGAATAGCGGATTTTTGCCACAAGCTCCATTCCATTCGTAAATTCCGGAATTGCCATGGCATTTAACTGATTTGCATAAAGCGTTGTCGTAAAAACATCCTCATTTGTCCCTAGTACTACCTCATTTGTTTCCGGACGAATCTCTACCACAAAAGCCGGTGCTCCAAGTGCAATTCCAAGTCCCTTACGCTGACCGATGGTATAATGCGTAATTCCCTTATGCTGTCCTAATACCTCTCCTGCAACAGAGACAAAATTTCCCGGTGGCGGCACCTGTTCACCTGCCTGCGCTTCAATAAAAGCAGCATAATCATCATCCGGAATAAAGCAGACCTCCATGCTGTCCTTTTTCCGTGCCACATTAAGGCCGATTTCTTCTGCCATGGTACGCACTTCTTCTTTATGATAAGCACCAATCGGCATAATCGTATGAGCAAGCTGCTCCTGCTTCAAATTATAAAGCGCATAGGTCTGGTCCTTTGTTGCTGTAATCGAATTGCGAATCGCATATCTGCCGTTTGGAAGCTTGTCAATTCGGGCATAGTGGCCTGTAGCGACATATTCCGCCCCAAACTCCTTACAACGGCTAAGAAGAGCCTCCCACTTCACATAGCGGTTACACACCACACAGGGATTCGGTGTCCTTCCCTGTAAATATTCTTCTACGAAATAATCCATAACATGTTTTTTGAACTCCTCACGGAAATCCACCACATGATATTCAATGCCCAAACGTTCTGCCACCGCCCTTGCATCCTTTACCATTGTAAGTTCGCTGCCATCTGCTTCCCGTTCCTGCCAGGTCAGCATCGTCACGCCGATTACTTCATAACCTTCTTTTTTCAATAAATAGGCTGCCACAGACGAATCGACTCCGCCGGACAGCCCTACTACTACTTTCTTTGTCATATTTAATAATTCCTAAATTCCTTCATTGTATAAAGCGCCTGAATTGTAATTATAGGTATAGGTACCTGCATTGCTATAAGTGTTAGACTTTGACGCTTCATTTTCTGCATAATAGTTAATCATAGAAGCCTGTGCAGAAACCTGATAGCCAAATCCTCCCGTAGACTGGAACATTCCTTTTACCACACTCACATCTGCTTTTTCAAAGGCTTCTTTATCAAGCTTAAGCTGATTATCTTCCCCGATAGTAATCCCAATAGAGTTTAACATCTTCTCATTGGACTTTGTCATACGAACCATGCGTTCTGCTGCGCCGGAGATATTAGAAGTCTCTGAATCGGAAGCTTTCTTTAGAAGGCTGTTATAATTGGTCACAAATTTATCTACTGCATTGTAAATTTTCTCTGTATCTCCCGTCGAAAATACGGATTTCTGACCTTTTTCAAGCAATGCATCTGCAGATGTCTTCATTGTCTCTGCTGCATCCTCTATTTTGGCCAAGGTCTCTGTATCATCCTTTGAAGTAGAGGTCGTCTTATTTGAAACAGCCTTTTTTACTTCATCCGAAGCATCCAGACTATAATATGATTTCATCAGCTTCAGATAAGAGCCGTTTCTGATGGTCGCATAATCACTGTAATTAATACCTAATAAATCGCTGCCACCGCCAAGCAGACTGACATTAGAGCTGCCTGCATTTTTATTCAAACTTGAAAACAATACACTAAGACTTGATGAATCATAACCTGAAATTGTTGCCATAAGTATCCCTCCTTCTTCTATTACTATCGGTGCTTTTCTATTTTTACTTTAACATATTTTTTAAACGTTTTCAATCTGCCAGTCAATCGGCGCTACCCCATTTTTCTCCAGGAATTCATTGGTTTTACTGAAATGTTTACATCCAAAAAATCCCCGGTAAGCAGATAACGGACTTGGATGCGGTGCCGTCAAAATCAAATGCTTCGGATTCGTCAACATCGGAATCTTACTCTGCGCAGGTCTTCCCCAAAGTAAATACACAATCGGTCTGTCCTGCTCATTTACCGCACGGATAATCGCATCCGTAAATTCCTCCCAGCCCTTACCCTGGTGGGAATTCGCCTGATGTGCCCGTACTGTCAATACGGTATTTAAAAGCAGTACTCCCTGGTCCGCCCATTTTTTTAGATATCCGTTATTCGGAATATAGCAT
>CAMGET010000118.1 GCA_946055175.1 uncultured Roseburia sp. | reverse complement strand
AACGGTCTTTCTTCTCAACCGTACCCTTGAACAATTTGCTTTCATCTAAGAAATCATACAGAATCTTTGCTTTTTCCTCATTCCGCTGCTTCATAACCTCTAAGCCGCCCATTTTCTTTAACCATTTGAATACTTTTCCACAGATGTAAATGCCATAAGCAGGCGGTGTATTATATAAAGACTGGTTATCCGCATGAATTTTGTATTTTAACATGGTCGGAGTACCCGGAAGTGTGTCTTCTGTGATTAAGTCCTCACGAATAATGACAATAACGACACCTGCCGGTCCGATGTTTTTCTGAACGCCGCCGTAAATAATTCCATACTTGCTGACATCCACCGGCTCTGATAAAAAGCAGGAGGAAACATCTGCAACTAAGGTATGACCTTTTGTATTAGGAAGTTCTTTAAACTTTGTTCCGTAAATCGTATTATTTTCACAGATATATACATAATCCAAATCATCCGGAATATCCAAATCAGAGCAATCCGGAATATAAGAAAACGTCTTATCCTCGGAAGATGCTAACTTTACAGCCTCTCCATAAATCGAAGCTTCCTGATATGCCTTTTTTGCCCACTGTCCGGTTACGATATAACCGGCTTTTTTGTTTTTCATCAGATTCATCGGAATCATGGCAAACTGCTGGGATGCTCCACCCTGTAAGAAAAGCACTTTGTAATTATCCGGAATATTCATCAGTTCACGTAAATCTGCTTCTGCATCTTTGATGATTTTGTCATATGTCTTAGAACGATGACTCATTTCCATCACTGACATGCCGCTTCCCTGGTAATCAAGCATTTCATCTGCTGCTTCTTTTAATACTTCCTCCGGTAATACTGCCGGACCTGCTGAAAAATTATACACTCTGCTCATTTTAACTTCCTCCTCATTCTTTACCTTTTAAATCCTCATCTGTAAAAGCAGTGCTAATTGCTTCACCCGGCGCAACCATTGGCCATACCTTATCATCACAGTTAATGATACAGTCAATCAATACCGGTTTTTTCGAAGCAAGTGCTGCTTTTAACGCCTCATCAAACTCTGCTCTGCTAGTGGCACGGTAGCCTTCTGCTCCCATCGCCTCTGCCAGCTTCACAAAATCCACGCCATCATCCAACACCGTAGCGGAATAGCGTTTTTCATAAAACAAATCCTGCCACTGGCGCACCATACCAAGCACATGATTATTCACGATAATTTCAATCAATGGCAGATTTTCTCTTGCTGCAGTAGCAATTTCATTCATATTCATACGGAAACAGCCGTCTCCTGCAAAATTGATGACCTGCTTATCCGGATTTGCAATCTGTGCACCGATTGCTGCTCCTAATCCATATCCCATGGTTCCTAATCCGCCTGAGGTCAGTAAAGTTCTTGGCTTACTGTATTTATAATACTGGGCAGCCCACATCTGATGCTGTCCCACTTCCGTTACAACAACAGCTTCTCCTTTTGTCGCTTCATAAACCTTCTCTACCAGATAAGGTCCCGATAATCCGGTTTCCGGATATTTTAATGGGAATTTTACTTTATAATCCAGTACATGGGCAATCCATTCTGTGTGATTTAGCTGTGTAAGTTTTGTATTTAAGCGAGTCAAAATCTCCTTTACATCGCCGATAACACAAGCGTGTGCCCTAATATTCTTATTGATTTCTGCCGGATCTACATCAAACTGTAAAATTTGGGCATGGCTTGCAAACTTTTTCGCATTTCCAAGTACTCGATCGGAGAAGCGGACACCGATTGCAATTAACAAATCACATTCACTCACTCCCAGGTTTGAAGCCTTGGTTCCATGCATTCCAAGCATTCCGGTATATAAATCATGTGTTCCGTCAAATGCTCCCTTTCCCATCAAGGTATCACAAACCGGAGCATCTACCTTTTTGACAAATTCCTTCAACTCGGCACTTGCATCCGAAATAACCGCACCGCCGCCTACAAATATGTAAGGCTTTTTCGCTTTCTTTATCATAGAAAGCGCATGCTCTAAAGCTTCGTCCGTGATTGTATCAGAAATGCGGGGAATCTCCTCCGCTTTCTTAAACTGGTACTCTGTTTTTGCTGCCGTTATATCCTTTGGAATATCCACTAAGACAGGACCCGGTCTGCCTTTTTTTGCAATGGTAAAAGCTCTTCGAATGGTATCCGCAAGCTTTGTCACATCTTTTACAATAAAATTATGTTTTGTAATTGGTGTTGTAATACCCGCGATATCTATTTCCTGAAAACTGTCCTTTCCAAGTAATGGGACTGTTACATTACAGGTAATGGCTACCATCGGAATGGAATCCATATATGCCGTTGCAATTCCTGTAACTAAATTTGTTGCACCCGGACCTGAAGTTGCAAAGCATACCCCCACTTTTCCGGTACTTCTCGCATAACCGTCTGCAGCATGGGATGCCCCCTGCTCATGTGAAGTTAATACGTGTCTGATTTCATGTTTATGTTTATATAACTCGTCATATACGTTTAAGATGGCTCCGCCCGGATATCCGAAAACGGTATCAACACCCTGCTCTTTTAAGCATTCGATGACTATTTGCGCACCTGTTAACTGCATGATTTTTTAACTCCTTTCAAACGTTCCCCATCTGCCTTATGTTATCTTGGCAGTTCTAAGATTGCTCCTCTGTTTCCTGATGTTACTAAGGAAGCATATCTCTTTAAGTAACCGTCTGTAATCTTTGGTTCTCTTGGTTGCCATTTTGCTTTTCTTGCAGCAAGTACCTCATCCGATACCTTTACATTCAAGGTCATTTCCGGAATGTTAATCTGAATAATATCGCCTTCTTCTACCAATGCAATCGGCCCACCAACTGCTGCTTCCGGGGAAACGTGTCCAATAGATGCTCCACGGCTTGCACCTGAGAAACGCCCATCTGTAATCAAAGCTACAGAAGATCCTAATCCCATACCTGCAATGGCTGAAGTAGGATTTAACATCTCTCTCATACCCGGTCCGCCTTTTGGTCCTTCGTAACGGATGACTACGACATCACCAGCGACAATCTTTCCGCCTTTGATTGCTTCAATGGCATCCTCTTCGCATTCAAACACTCTAGCCGGTCCCTCATGTACCATCATTTCTTCTACGACAGCAGAACGTTTTACCACACTGCCGTCTGGAGCCAAATTTCCTTTTAATACGGCTAAACCGCCTGTTTTACTGTATGGATTGGAAACCGGACGAATGACTTCTGGATTCTTATTAACTGCATTTTCAATATTTTCACCAATAGTCTTACCTGTAACTGTCATACAGTCTGTATTTAGCAAACCAATGTCAGCCAGTTCTTTCATAACAGCATATACACCGCCGGCTTCGTTTAAATCTTCCATATAAGTAGGACCTGCCGGTGCAAGATGACAAAGGTTTGGTGTCTTCTCACTAATAGGATTTGCAAATGCAATATCGAAATCAAAACCTATTTCATGGGCAATTGCCGGCAAATGAAGCATACTGTTGGTAGAGCATCCGAGTGCCATATCTACCGTCAAAGCGTTCATAATCGCTTCCTTTGTCATAATGTCTCTTGGACGGATATTCTTATTGTACATATCCATAACAGCCATACCTGCGTGCTTTGCAAGCTTAATACGCTCTGAATAAACAGCAGGAATCGTTCCGTTTCCGCCAAGTCCCATTCCAAGAGCTTCTGTTAAGCAGTTCATGGAGTTTGCTGTGTACATACCGGAGCAGGAACCGCAGGTCGGGCAGACCTTTTCTTCATATTCTCTTACTTCTTCTTCTGTCATTGTACCTGCTGCATAAGAGCCGACTGCTTCGAACATGGAAGAAAGACTTCTCTTTTTTCCTTTTACATGTCCTGCTAACATTGGCCCCCCGGACACAAATACGGTTGGAACATTGATTCTGGCTGCTGCCATAAGTAAGCCCGGCACATTCTTATCACAGTTTGGAACCATAACCAATGCATCAAACTGGTGTGCCTGCGCCATACACTCGGTGGAATCTGCAATTAAATCTCTGGTAACCAGAGAATATTTCATTCCGGTGTGTCCCATTGCAATTCCGTCACAAACTGCTATTGCAGGAAAAACGACCGGAACACCGCCTGCTTCCGCAACACCAAGTTTTACTGCATTTACAATCTTATCAAGGTTCATATGGCCCGGTACAATTTCATTATAAGAACTAACAATACCGACCATAGGTTTTTTCATTTCTTCTTCTGTAAATCCTAATGCATTAAATAAACTTCTATGAGGTGCCTGCTGCATCCCCGTTCTACAATTATCACTCTTCATATAATCCTCCTTGTTTTGCGAAGCAAAATCCGAACCCCTTGGTGAGGAGAGGATTTAGCCTCCTTGTTTTGCGAAGCAAAATCCAACTTCATTTATCTTATCACATTATTTGATTCTTTCACAGATAAAATCGCCCATTTTTGCAGTACCAATCAGTGTTACATTTTCATTCTCATTTTGCGGCATAATATCAATGGTTCTGTAACCATCCTTTAACACCTGTCTTACTGCCTCTTCTACCGCATCTGCCTCTTTGTCCAAATCAAAGCTGTAACGAAGCATCATTGCTGCGCTTAAAATGGTTGCTATCGGATTCGCAATACCTTTTCCTGCAATATCCGGTGCCGAACCGCCACTTGGTTCATATAAACCAAATTTTGTATCATTTAGGCTTGCCGAAGAAAGCATTCCGATGGAACCGGTTACCATACTTGCTTCATCCGATAAAATATCACCAAACATATTCTCTGTTAAAATCACATCAAACTGTCCCGGATTTTTCACTAACTGCATCGCACAGTTATCCACCAGCATATGCTCGTAAGCCACTTCCGGGTAATCCTCTGCAACTTCTTCCACAACTTTTCTCCATAATCTGGAAGAATCCAAAACATTTGCCTTATCTACGCTTGTTACTTTTTTCCGGCGCTTCATGGCAATATCAAAACCCCGTTTCGCAATTCGGCGGATTTCATTTTCATTATAAGTAAGTGTGTCCACAGCGGTCATCACACCATCTATTTCTTCTGTTTTCCGTTCTCCAAAATACAAACCGCCTGTCAGTTCCCGCATAATCATCATATCAAAGCCATCACCTATGATATTATCCCGTAACGGACACGCTTCTTTTAATTCTTCATATAAATAAGCCGGTCTTAAATTAGCAAATAAATTCAGCGATTTTCTCAATTTTAGCAGCCCTGCTTCCGGTCTTAACTGCGGTGGGAGCTGATACCATGGAGAAGTCTGTGTATTTCCTCCGATAGACCCCATCAGTACTGCATCCGATGCCTTTGCTGCCGCAATCGCTTCATCCGTCAGAGGAACTCCTGTCGCATCAATCGAACATCCTCCCATCAAAATTGATTTATAGTGAAAGCTATGTCCGTATACTGCTCCTACTTTATTTAAAACCTTTTTGGCTTCTGCGACAACCTCCGGTCCAATGCCGTCCCCGGCAATCACGCCAATTTGAAATTCCATATGCTTATTCCTTCTTTCTAGGGTATTTCTATTATC
>CAMGET010000117.1 GCA_946055175.1 uncultured Roseburia sp. | reverse complement strand
TGAGTTTACCCAATCTGCGTTTCAATGTCTTGAATAAGTCCATGCCCGGTCCCTGTCTCCACTCACCGTTTTTCGCAGTTGTGTCTTTTGCCGGAATTGCATAATAAGAATCAAAGCCGCGGAAATGATCAATACGAACTACATCATATAATTTGGATACCGCTTTAATACGCTTTGTCCACCATTCATAATTATCTTTTTTCATCACATCCCAACGGAATAACGGATTCCCCCATAATTGACCATCTGCTGAAAATGCATCCGGCGGACATCCTGCTACATCAATTGGATTTAAGTTTTCATCTAAATAGAACTGCGACGGATTTGCCCATACATCGGCTGAATCACCTGCAACATAAATAGGAACATCGCCAACAATCTCAATTCCCTTCCCATTTACATATTCTTTCAGGCTCCACCACTGTTTATAGAATAAATACTGAAGCATCTTATAGAAGAGAATATTATCCGCATATTCTCTTCTTGCTGCTTCTAATGCCTCAGGCTTGCGTAATCTCAGTTCGTCCTCCCATTCAAACCAAGCCACACCGCCATGCGCATCTTTTAGCGCCATAAACAGCGCATATTCTTCTAACCATTCTGCTTCTTTTTTGCAAAATGTATAGAATTCATCCGGTATATCTTTCTTAAATCTGTTAAATGCAAGTCTTAACAACTGATATCTTGACTGATACATCACACCATAATCAACATAGTGTGGATTTTCTCCCCATGGAAATGACTCACATTCTGATTTCTTCAATAACTTTTCTTTGCATAATGTCTCTAAATCAATAAAATAAGGATTTCCTGCAAAGCTTGAAAATGATTGGTATGGTGAATCACCATAGCTTGTAGGACAAATCGGTAAAATCTGCCAGTATTTCTGACCTGCTTTCTCCAAAAAGTCCGCAAACTTCCGCGCTTCCTTACCCATCGTACCGATACCATATGGTGATGGTAACGATGAAATGTGCATCAATATGCCTCCACATCTCATAACTTCTTATCCTCCACAACCGCCTTATCCGGCATTCTTATTCATGATAACAGAAAGTTCGCAGGACGTACTTTCTATTATTTTATCTCTCGTATACTTTCACCGTTTACGAGTTCAAATGGAACCAGTTCATGAACAGGATCCATTTTTAATTCTATCTGACCAAAAAGTATTTCTACGCTTCTGGTTGCTAAGATCTGATACTGTTGCTTAATCGTCGTAAGCTTTGGATTATAGTAATCTGCCAACGCAATGCCGTCAAACCCGATTACCGAAATATCCTCCGGTACACGATATCCCCGATCACGCAAGGCACGAATTGCTCCAATTGCTGTCACATCCGACATTGCAAACACTGCTGTCACATCCGGATATTTTTCTACCAGACGCCCCATGGCCCGATACGCGCTGTCAAATGAAAATCGTGACTTTTCATAGCACAAATCTACATTCATCTCCTGTGAATGTGCCTCAAAGCTTTTTTTACAACCATTAAAACGCTGTCGGCTGGTATGCGATTTTTCCAAGTTACCGCCTAAAATACCAATTTTTTTATGGCCAGCTTCAAATAACGCATCCACAGCACAACGTGCACCTGCGATATCATCCGTTGCTACACTGGAAAGATTTTCAAATTTTGTCGTATTTGCACGGTTTGTAACCAGAACACATGGCACATCCACTTCCTCAAACCCCTGTTCAAAGTGTTCCGGATTACCGCCAAGGAACAAAAGTCCTAACGGCTTTCTTTCACGGCAGAGTAACACTGCCTGCTCTACTTCGTCTGCATCCTCATCTATGTAAGAAACTACCAATGTATACTCCGTCTTTTCAATCATACGCTGGATTTCTTCTACAATACTGGCAAACAGCATATTAGAAGTACCTTTTACTAAAACTCCAATTGCTTTTGAATTGTTCTGTTTTAAGTGCTTTGCATTATTATTAGGAACAAAGTTGAACTTTCTAACTGTTTCTTCTATTTTTTTCTTTGCATCCGGACTTACATCACTACGATGATTTAATACACGTGATACGGTACTAATGGAATAGCCAGACTCCCTTGCGATATCCTTAATTGTAACCATATTTCTTCCTATTCTTCTGTCATTTGTCAATTATTAACAATTATACCATATAATAACAGAAAAATGTTCCTTCCTACAAGTATAAATCCACTCTTTTTTTGAAATATGCCTATTTTATTTATCATCCTTTTACTGCGCCAGCTGCTACACCTTTGATAATATGCTTTTGACCTAAAATATAGACAATAATAATCGGAATAACCGTAAGCATAATACATGCCATCATAGGTCCCATTTCTACACGTCCATAACTTCCACGGAAGTACTGAATCAACATCGGAATTGTTTTATACTTCTTAATATCAAGTACTAATGTTGGTAATAAATAATCATTCCAAACCCACATTGCCTCCAGAATACCAACTGAAACCATCGTTGGTTTTAACATCGGAAATACAATCTGGAAATAAGTCTGCAACGGATTACATCCATCAATCAATGCAGCCTCTTCAATTTCTACCGGAACAGATTTTACAAATCCGGTGAACATAAATACTGCCAATCCGGCTCCAAATCCAAGATAAATAACCCATATATTCCACGGTGTATTTAATTTTAACTTATCTGCGGTCTGTGACAAGGTAAACATTACCATCTGGAAAGGTACTACCATGGAAAATGCAAACAGGAAATACAACAGCTTTGTAAACCATGTATTCACTCTCACAATGTACCATGCGCACATAGAGCAGAAGAAAAGAATGGCTACAACAGATGACACGGTAATAAACAAGCTGTAAATCAAGCTTTGTAAGAATCCCTTTGAATCAATTGCATTTAAATAGTTTGCCAATCCTGCAAAAATCTCTGCCGTCGGAAGTGTAAAAACAGAGTCGGTGCTGATTGCAGTATCCACTTTAAAAGAATTTATCAGAATCATAAATATCGGATAAACCCAGGCAACAGAACAAATGGCAAGTATTACAAACCATATTTTATCAGCTATACTTGTACGCTTTTTCATATTAACTCTGTACCTCCTTCTTACGGGTTGCATTCAACTGTAACATCGAAATGGCAATTACTACAATACAGAAAACGACTGCTTTTGCCTGACCCAGTCCTTTCCACTGTGCTCCTGCACGTGCATAGAAGGTCTGATAAATATTCAATGCCAGCATTTCAGTTGAATGAGCCGGTTCACCTGCCGTCAATGCCAGGTTCTGGTCGAATAACTTAAATGAATTTGTTAATGTCAGGAATACACAGACTGTAATGGAAGACATCACCATCGGAAGCTTCACCTTTATCAATGTCTGGATAGAATTTGCTCCATCCACTCTTGCAGCTTCCAATACATCTTCCGGAATATTCTGCAAACCTGCAATATAGATAATCATCATATATCCGACCTGTTGCCAACACATAAGGATAATTAATCCCCAGTAACCTGCTGCAGAGTTTAACTTTAACAACGGCTGCTCAACTAATGACAATACACAGTTAATCAAAATCTGCCAGATATAACCCAATACAATACCACCGATTAAGTTCGGCATGAAAAATATTGTACGGAAAAAATTAGTTCCTTTTATTTCTCTGGTTAACAAAAGTGCCAGTCCAAATGCCAGCACGTTGATGGATACTACGGATACAACTGCAAAAGAAACCGTAAATCCAAAAGCTGATAAAAACGATTCATCCTGAAATACTTTTATGTAGTTTTCCAAGCCATTCCATTTTGCATTGTCTACGGTAGTAAACTGACAAAATGAAAGATACAGGCCTTGAATAAAAGGCATGATGAATCCAATGAAAAATGCTGCAAATGTTGGAATGGTAAAAACAAATCCATATCTTTTTAATGCCTTTTCCATAATTTCCTCCTACTTAATCATGGTTTTCTATATACGTTTTAACGCATAGGAAAATCTGCTATTCATGATGATAACAATTGCTTTCCTATGAGTTAAAATAGGACAGGCAGGAATATCTGCCTGTCCTAAGTTAGCTTTTTTGTAAACTTTCGCTTATATTATTTTGCAAGAGCTGCTTCAGCTGCCCAGCCATCAACGAATGCGCTTACTACTACTGCCCAGTTATCATCTGTTGGATCAGCTGCGTAAGCTGTTAATGCTGTACCTACGCCGTTTTTCCACTCTTCTGAAGGCATTGTAGGGAAGTTCCAAGATACCGGTGTCTTTCCTTCTGCTGTTAAAGCATTATCAACCTTTACGAATAAGTTTGGAGATTCAACAGCTGATTTAAAAGGAATTACAAATCCCATGTCATTTGCCATAGCGTTAGTACCTTTATCTGATGTTACACACCAGTTAATGAAATCTAATGTTGCTTTGATATCAGCTTCATCAGCTTCTTTGTTTACACACCAGAAGTTTTCTGTACCTGTACATAAGCCCTGATTAGCTTCGTCACCTGCACCAATATAAATTGGAATCATTGTTAAATCATCGTCTGTGAATTTTCCATCACCTACAAGGTTACCATATTCCCAAGAACCATTCTGGAAGAATACTGCTTCACCTGCAAGGAACTCATTACGAGAGTCATCACCTGTCTTAGCTGCTAAATCTGCACCAGCACATGTGCTGTTGTTGATATAGAGGTCCCAAATCTGACGATAGTTGTCAAGGTATGTACCTTTGATTGCATCTGTTGTTCCAATACCATCTGCCTGATATTCGAAGTAGATTGGTAAGTTAGCTAAGTGTGTCTTAAATCTCCAGTCAGAAGAGCTGTCCATACCTGCTGATGAGAATGCTGAGAAACCAAGTTCAGCTGAACGAGCTGTGATGTCTTCTGCAACCTTCTTTAAATCTGCGAAAGATTTGATATCATCTACAGTATAGCCTGCTTTTTCAAGTAAAGTCTTGTTTGTGATAAGACCATAAGATTCGATAACGTATGCGATACCGTATACTGTGTTACCTTCTTTTAATGCGAAGGAATCACTTGTTAACTGTGAATAAATATCTGAGCCGGAAAGGTCATAGCAGTAATCTTTCCAGTTTGCAAGACCTACAGGTCCGTTTACTTGGAATAATGTAGGTGCACCGGATTTACCCATCTCACCCATAAGAGTTGTCTCGTAAGATCCTGAAGCTGCTGTAACAACTGTTACTTCTACTCCTGTTTCTTCTGTGTAAGCTTTTGCAAGGTTCTGCCATGCTTCATCCTGTTCAGGTTTGAAGTTTAAGTAATAAACTGAACCTTTTTCTTCGCCACCTGCTACTTCTGTTCCTGTTGCTTCTGTTCCTGCTGTTCCATTGTTACCTGCGTCTTTTGAACCACAACCAGCAAATAATGTTGCTGTCATAGCTGCTGCAAGCATAAGTGATAAAACTTTTCTTTTCATCTTTTTCCATCCTCCTAATGATGTATGTTGTTACCTAGAGGGTAACACATGCTGAAAACATTTCCGGAATTGTTCTCGGTAACGTTTTCAGCCGGTAATTTTATTATACATCCTTTTACCGATATTTCAATTGTT
>CAMGET010000116.1 GCA_946055175.1 uncultured Roseburia sp. | reverse complement strand
CCCATAACAACATCTAAGTTACGAAGTCCGATATCCGTATCGATCATAACCACTTTTTTATTTAACTGTGCAAGACCTGTACCGACATTTGCTGTCGTAGTCGTCTTACCTACACCACCCTTACCGGATGTAATTACTATTACTTCGCTCATTTTTTAACGCTCCTCCTACGTTTAAATATTATTTAAAATCTTCTTTGAAACCGGTTCAATATAAATATTGCCTTCTCTGGCAATTGCAATCTGTAATTCATTTGATTCTGTCTTCTCTTTACGGCTGATACGTCTCCTTGTTTTCTGCTTATCCGGACTCTTTGCAATTAAATCGCCAATCTGAATTTGAATCGGGTCCATCTCCAATGCCAAAATAAAACAATCACTATTTCCGTAAATACCTGCCTGTGCGTTTCCTTTTAAAGCACCAAGTACCACAATATTACCACCCGAAACAACCTTAGCTCCCGGATTCACATCACCGATAATCGTAATGCTGGCTTCACTCTCAAGCACCTGGCCGGAACGAAGTGTTCCCCGGTAAAACTCTCCCTGAGAACTCATCGCCTTTGCATATTCCCTCTGCACTGCTTCATAGTGTGCATCTATCTGCTGTTTCGTTTTTTCCGTGTGTTCCTCATCATTATCTATTACACATAAAATCTCAATACTTGTATGCTCCGAAATTGCATCAATAATCTTTTGTTCTTCCTCTGCTGAAAGTTTTCTCCCCTCAAAGGAAATCGCCATCTTCGCGTTTTTAAAAAACTTCTCTGACTCTTCAAACTTCCCGATAATTGCAGAAAGAAGTTCATCAAAATTGATATCAGGATCTAAAATCAGATTAATCCCATACTTATTGCTTTTTATTATTACTGTCTGTGACATGTAATCCCTCCATTTACTCCCTTACTAAATATCTCATAAGTAAACAGTCTATTGTAATTATACCGATTTCCGGCAAATATGCAATCTTTTCCGCAAAAAAATCTTAAATCAGGCGAAAAATCCCGGAGACTATTTCAACTGTCTCCGGGATTTCTTTAGCACGTCTGCATATATTTCTGTTCAAATTCAGATACCGGCATTGGTTTTGCAAAATAATAACCCTGATACATACGGCAGCCAACATCCGCCAAAAACTGTCTCTGTTCCTCGGTCTCCACACCTTCTGTAATAGAAAACATATCAAGTGAATGAGACAAATCAATCATTGTCTTAAGAATCTTCCTGCTTCGTTCTTCATTCGCGCTATGTCTTAGGAATGCCATATCAATTTTTAAAACATCCACATGAATATCTTTTAACATATTCAAGGAAGAATATCCACTGCCAAAATCATCCATCTCTACTACAAAACCTGCCTTACGCAGCTTTTCAATCAGTTCCAATTGCCGCTCCAAATCCATAATAATTGCCGTTTCTGTAATTTCCAATTTTAGATTCTTCGGTTGAATCTCATATTTGGCAATCAGTTCGGTAAAGGTTTTGTAAATATCTGTCAGATAAAAATCCTTTGGCGAGATATTTACAGAAATATACTTGTCCTCCATTCCTGCATCTTTCCATTTCTTCAACTGCTTGCAGGCGAGCTCCCAAATATATTGGTCAAGTTTTACAATCATACCGTTCTTCTCAAAAGTCTCAATGAACACTCCCGGCATAATCATTCCCTTAGTCGGATGCAGCCAACGTACCAATGCTTCTGCCCCCGGTACACTTCCCTTTTCCGTAATCTGAGGCTGCAGGTAAATCTGAATCTGCCCTTCTCTTAATGCAGTATCAAGCTCACCGCACAGTTCCTGCTCTTTGATTACACCTTCCCGCATCTCTTCTGTATAATAAGCAACCTTCTGATGATAATTATCTTTAATCGTCCGAATCGCCATAAATGCACGGTCACACATAATAGAAACCGGTATTGTTCTATCTTTTATTTCATAGATACCTACATGAATATTCACCATATAGGAACTTTCATGATCCACGCAAATTGTCTCTCGTGGTCCCTCACGAAACATTCCTTCATTAAACAAACGTTTCTTCATTAAAAAGCCAAAATGGTCATTTTCAATACGTCCATACACCTCATCCGGCTTGGCTCCTGCTTCAATTAATTCCGCAATTCGTTTTAATACCTTATCTCCCGCCTCTGTTCCAAAAATATCATTTAAAAATTTAAAATCCTTAATGTCCGAACAGATAAGCAGATATTCCTCATCCGGATTCTCCTGAAGGGTTTGTGCTACTTTATCAAAGAAATGCTCTCTATTATAAATTCCGGTCAGCAAATCATGCGCCGCACGATAATGTTCCTTTTTCAGCTGCTCCTTCTCCTGTGTACAATCCCGGACGACAAAGAAGCCACCGATGAAGCGCTTTTTTTTATCCATAAGGCACTGGAACGTTGCTTCCAGATAATGTGTCCCATCTTCCTTTTCTTTGGTCCACTCCCATGTTTTCCCTTCAAATTCCTTCATTTTTTCCGCATCTGTCCAAAAATCCGGGGCAACTGTAGTTCCGACAGCACGTTCTTCATGACCAAATATTTCATATGCACTCTTATTTGCACGTACCACCTTGCCGTCTGCGTCCAGTAATATGACTCCTTCCGCCATATCATGAACCATCAGCTGATAGGTACGATTCGTCAGCTGCTGCGGCTCATAAATAAGTGCATAGTAATAAATCAACACCGCACTTAAAGCATATCCAAGAACCGAGATATCAATGTTGCTTTCCGTAAGCATATAAATAGCATCCGCAACTGCTACCAATAATAATAATGCTATTACAATCACATATTTTTTCCGGTAGAATGCCTGTGCCTTCACTGCCTTATAAATTAGTGGGATAAAAGCAAGCAACAGCAACAGATAGGAAACACCTAAGTGAACATTAAAAAACGGTAAATGCTGCGCCCCAATGTACAAACTGCCATCTGACATCGTCTGCTCTACACATACATAAGAATAGCCAAAGATTCCACCTAAAAATACCAGTACAGAATCGCAAATAAGTACTGCATACATGAGTGGCATCTTCACATAATCTTCCATTCTATTTCCTACAAATGTCATATTAAACCGGAATAGAAAGAACAAAAGCCAGTCCATTGCGGCATAGAACAACCCAAAAAAGACCAAACTGAATGTCATATCTGTAGAATGCATCAATCCGATATGAAGAAGCACTTCAAAATCCGCCACCAGCAAAAGCTTTTGCATTGCTTTTGCAAGTGTTGTTTTGCTTCCCTCAAGTTTCCAAACACAAAATAACAATATCAATGCTGTAGCAGAAAATGCTATCGCATACATCCCTCTCATGTTTTGCCCTTCTCTCTATTTGTTATGTACACCTTCCGGTCACAAAAATCAAGTATATAGTACTATTGTAGCAACTTGCTCCTCGTTTGTCTACTCTAATTTTCTTCTCTTCTGAGAGTGAAAATCCCCGTATGGTGGTGCCATTCGGGGATTTTTTCATCTATTTTGCTTCATCAATCGCTTTTCCAATATCATGACGCATATATTTATTCGCAAAGTTTACCCATTCCGTTGCTTCATATGCTTTTGCCCGGGCTTCCTTTAAATCCTTTCCGGTTGCAGTAATACCGAGCACACGGCCACCGTTTGTCACAATCTTTCCGGCTTCATTAAACTTCGTTCCTGCATGGAAACAGAAGTAATCGTCTTTTCCGTCAAAGTTTTCTAATCCGGTGATTTCAAAACCTTTTTCGTAGGCTACCGGATAACCATCTGATGCTAAGATGACGCAGACTGCCGCATTCTCTTCAAACTGTAAATCGATGGTGTCCAGTTTTCCTTCAATGCAGGCTTCCATCACATCAATAATATCATTTTTCATTCTTGGGAGCACAACCTGAGCTTCCGGGTCGCCAAAACGGGCATTGTACTCTAACACCCTCGGTCCATCCGGTGTCAACATCAGACCGAAGAAAATCACACCGGTAAATGGTCTTCCCTCTGCTGCCATAGCGTCTACTGTTGCCTGATAAATATATTTTTTACAGAATTCATCTACTTCTGCTGTATAGAACGGGCTCGGCGAGAAGTTCCCCATACCGCCTGTGTTTAATCCCTCATCGCCATCCTTTGCACGCTTGTGATCCTGTGCAGAGGACATGATACGGATGGTCTTTCCATCCACAAAAGATAATACAGACACCTCGCGCCCGGTCATGAATTCTTCGATTACCATAGTGTTACCGGCGGAACCGAATTTCTTATCTTCCATGATTTCCTTTACACCGGCTTTTGCTTCTTCCAATGTATTACAGATTAATACGCCTTTTCCCAACGCAAGACCATCTGCTTTTAATACAATTGGGAACTTGGCAGTTTCTAAATATGCCAAAGCAGCTGCCGCATCTGTAAAGTTTTCATAAGCTGCAGTCGGAATATGATATTTTTTCATCAAATCCTTGGAAAATGCTTTTGAGCCCTCTAAAATAGCTGCGTTCTTTCTGGGTCCGAATACTTTTAGCCCCTCTGCCTCAAACACATCGACAATTCCGCCTACTAACGGGTCGTCCATTCCGATAATCGTAAAATCAATTGCCTTTTCCTTAGCAAAAGCAACCAGCTTATCAAATTCCATTGCACCGATAGCTACACACTCTGCCAATGCTGCAATTCCGGCATTTCCCGGTGCACAATAAATTTTATCTACACGCGGACTCTTTGCCACTGCTGTTGCAATTGCATGCTCACGCCCGCCACTGCCTACAATAAGTACTTTCATCGTTTATATCCTCGCTATTTTTATTCTGCAATTAACACATGCCCATCTACAACAGAAACGCGCCCGTTTGCAATCAAGTCAATCGCCTGCGGTAAAATCACCCATTCTGCCTGCTCCATGACACGACGCTGTAACACCTCCGGTGTATCGCCCTGACATACTTCAACCGCCTTCTGTAAAATAATCGGTCCTGTATCCGTTCCTTCATCCACAAAATGAACGGTTGCTCCTGTTATTTTTACACCACGGGCTAAGGCTCCTTCATGCACCTTCAATCCATAAAAACCGGTTCCACAGAACGATGGAATTAAGGATGGGTGAATGTTGATGATACGATTTCGATAAGTCTCTATCATTTTTTCCGGAAGCACGACCAAAAAGCCTGCCAGAACTACCAAATCTACGTTGTAAGAATTTAGTCTGTTAAGAAAATCCTCATTAAAGTCCGCTCTGTTTTCATAATCCTTCGGAGAAATGCAGATTGCTTCCACTCCATGGTTTTTTGCACGTTCCAATGCATATGCATTTTTATTATTACTGATTACGACTGCAATTTCTGTATTTGTAATTGTGCCGTTATCAATAGCGTCCATAATCGCCTGCAGATTGGTACCGCCGCCGGATACTAATACCGCTATTTTTAGCATAATGTAACTCCTTTTTCCCCATCGATAATTTTACCGATGACATATGGTGTATCACCTGCTGCCTTAATTGCTCCCATTGCTTTGTCCACATCAGCCGGGTCTACACAAACCATCATACCGATACCCATGTTATAGGTATTG
>CAMGET010000115.1 GCA_946055175.1 uncultured Roseburia sp. | reverse complement strand
ACGTGAGGTTCCAACTCCCGGATCAACAACGGAAACGTAAATTGTTCCTTCCGGCCAGAAGCGGACACTCTGATACAGACGATAGCTGGCACTCCAGGTATCAAACTGTGGAATTTCATGGGTTCCGTCAAAAATCTCTAATTCTCTGTCTACCGTTTTTACCACACCATACATCGAACTGACTGCGCCCTCTGCATAAGTAAAATCTGTCTGAAATACTAAAATTGGTTTCATGTTATTCTCCCTTCTGCCACAAAAGCGGCAACCAAAATCTATACAAATGGGTTCCAGAAACGGGAACCGTTTACAGCCATTCCAAGTACTAAGGCTGCGACAAGAATTGCAACAGAAAAAGCAATCGCAATATAATCGTTTTTCTTTAATGGTTTCGCCACATACCAGGTACGCTTCTTATGCTTTCCGAAGCCGCGTAAATCCATGGCATTGGTAATCATTTCAATACGGTCTAAGGTTCCGAAAATTAATGGCACACAAATGTTAATAATATTTTTAATACGGGTACCCAGCTTTTCTTTTTTAGATAAGTCTAACCCACGGCTCTGCTGCGCAAGCGCAATGTCATTGTAATCACGAGCCGTATCCGGGAAATACCGCAGTGTCAGTGAAACTGCGTAAGTTCCTTTATAACTGATGCCTACTCTGTTTAAGGATGAGGCAAATTCGCTCGGATTGGTAGTCAGTAAAAAAATCATTCCAAGCGGTACCACAGATGCGTATTTGCTCGTCTTTGTAATCTGATAAACCATCTGTTCCGCTGTAACAATAAAATGGCTGTTAAACCGGAACAACTCATGTGTCGTGCCGTAAATTTCCGTACCATAGGTTGGATTAAAAAGGAACGTCAGCGCAAAATTCATTCCCAAGAAGATGACCACATAAATCAGCATCATTTTAATCTGTGAAAACTTGATTTCTGCCAGTTTAAAAAAGCCAAGTGAAATTATCATGACACAGACCACGAAACGGATATCATACGAATACATCACCGCCGATGTCATACAGATAAAACAAATCAATTTACTGAGTCCCGAAAGGTTGTAAATCACGTTATCTTTTTCTACATAATCGAATATTTTGTCTTTCATGCGTGATGATGCCCCCTTTCGTAATCAATGAAGTTCTGCACAAATCCGGTCGGATTTTCGATACCGGCTTTGATTGCCAATTCGTATAGCGATGTAATTTTAAGGCTTGCCTTCGTAGCGATTTCTTCGTTGGTAAGGATTTCTACTGCGGTTGCATCCCCGATTTTTTCTCCGCCATGAATGACAATCGCATGCGGGGTATACTCTAACATCAGGTGCATGTCGTGGGTAATCATCACGATTGTAACACCTTGGTCATTTAGGCTCTTTAGGAACTCCATAATTTCTGTATAGTGATGATAATCCTGTCCTGCAGTCGGCTCGTCCAAGATTAAAATCTGTGGATTCATCACCAACATGGAAGCAATCGTCACACGCTTTTTCTGCCCGAAACTAAGTGCTGAAACCGGCCATTTTTTAAATTTATTCAAACCGCATATCTTTAAGGCTTTATCGACACGCTCTTCTACTTCCTTTTCCGGTACCCCGTTTAGGCGAAGCCCAAGTGCCACCTCATCGTAAATCATCGGCTTACAAATCATCTGATTCGGGTTCTGCATCACGTAGCTGATATAGGAAGCACGCTCTTTGATGGTCTGACCCTTTAAGCTTTTCCCCTTAAATTTGATATCGCCTTCTTCCTCCGGTGCGAAACCACAGATGACCTTTGCCAAGGTACTCTTTCCTGCGCCATTCGTTCCGACGATACTTACCATTTCTCCTTCGCGAATCGTAAAGCTTACATCCTTTAAAATTCTGCGGTTCTTATTGTAACGGAAGCTTAAGTGCTCTGCCTCTAAAATAACAGGGCGCTCCTCTTTTTCTTTTTTCTTCGTCTGCTCTGTGTTCCATTTTATCAGCACATCCTTGATTTTTTCCACATCAAGGGTATCCATGCGTCCGGCCTTCATCTCCGGTGTCACTTCAATCCCCGCGTATTTCATCGCGGTCACATAAAGCGGTTCGCGGATTCCAAGTCCCGGCAGAATATTTGCTGCCATCAGTTCATCCGGTGACATATCTGCAACAATTCGTCCCTGGCTTACCACAACAATGCGGTCCACGTCACGGTATAATACATCCTCTAAACGATGCTCGATAATGACAACGGTTCGGTTGGTCTCACGCCAAACCTTATCAATCAAATCAATGGCTGTCTTTCCGGTTGCAGGGTCTAAGTTCGCAAGCGGTTCGTCAAACAGAAGAATTTTTGCATCATTTACCATGACACCAGCAAAGGAAACGCGCTGCTTTTGTCCGCCGGAAAGTTCAAAAGGAGAGGATTTTAAAAGCTGTCCCATATCAACGATGTCGGCAACCTTCTGAACGGTTTCACGCATTTGCTCCACTTCAGTGCAGTCATTTTCCAGAGCAAAGGCAATATCTTCTCCTACCGTTAAGCCAATGAACTGCCCATCCGTATCTTGAAGAACCGTTCCCACTTTTTGGGATAGTTCAAAAATGTTACTTGTTTTGGTTTCTACTCCGTCAATCTTTAAGCTTCCTGTAATCTCGCCCTTATATGCAAAAGGAATCAGACCATTTAAACAGTTTCCGATGGTGCTTTTTCCACTTCCGCTTGGACCGACGATTAGCACCTTTTCTCCCTCATAAATGGTGAGGTTGATGTCATAAAGAGTCGGTGCCGCCTGGCTGAAATACTGAAAGCCAAAATTTTCAAATTGAATTACTGGTTTCTTTTCCATGAAAGGCTCCTTCTATTCGTAAATGATTCTTGGAGCCTTGCGGATGCTAAGCTTCCAATTGGTTCCGGTTCCGATGTTATACGCTCTGGCAAAGCTACCCTGATTAATGGCAACTGCCATGCAGTCTAAACTATTTACATAAAGAAGCGGCTCTCCCACATATACATCTGCAAAGCTTTTTGCATAAGTAAGAATATTTTTATATACGATACGTGTCTCATTCTGAATTTCAATTTCTACACGGTCCCCATGCTTTAAGCCAAGCTGCAGGAAGTTTTCTCTGCTGATATTGGTCCAGAGGCTTCCGAAACGGACGTCTAAAACGTCAATCGTCCCCTTCACCTTTTCGCCATCATAAACTGCAGGTACCGTCGGAAGTTCAATCACACTTTCCACATCTACCTCCGGTCCCACGCCGGCAAAATTAATGATACCTGCTGCCAGTCTGGCACCTGTGTATACATAAACGTCTCTTCCATGGAAGGTATAGCTTTCTCCCGAGTTCGGAAGACGGTTTACATGTTCGTCTATGATTCTGGCTGCTTTGATTCCAATCATTTTTTTGATATGCGTTAACGTTCCGTTATCCGGAGTAATGATATACTGTCCGGTTACTGTCTCAATTGCAATACTTCTTCTGGTAGAACCTACGCCCGGGTCAACAACGCTTACAAAAACTGTTCCCTTCGGCCAGTAAGCTACGGTCTGAATCAGGCGGTAAGAAGCCTCCCAGATGTTATACTGTGGAATCTCATGAGTCAAATCTGCCACACGAAGCTCTTCATCTACGCTGTATGCCACACCATACATTGCGCTGACAGCGCCATCACAGTTACCAAAGTCTGTCTGTAATACTAATGCTTTTTTCATGAAAGTATCCTGCCTTTCTATCGCTGTTCTCTATTACTTTCTTACTAGGTTTAAGTATAACTTGTGGCTTTTGGCGTGTCAAATAAAAGTCTTTACCATTTCTAATTATATACCCAGATTGATAGTGGTTCCTGTCTGATTTGATACAGTACAACTTCCATCCACACCCACTGACACATCTATTACCCCCATCTCCATTTCCACTTCCGTATCAATTTGGGTTTCCATCATTTTCAGTTCATTCATGTTCATCGCAACGCTACTAATATCCAAGGAAACTCCCGTGTCAGATACTCCCGAACCCTGGCTTCGATTCGTTTGGTCCTGCAAATACTTGATGTCCGCTTCAGCAATTTTGCTTCGCTCCTGATTCCGGTGCATACGTCGTCTCTGCACCAACTCTCTGCGGTATCCTTTTTCTTTCAGAGACTGCTGCAGTTCTTCCGTGTCAGCCTTTTGGCGCATTTCATTTTCCTTTTGATCTACGCGCCGTTTTACTTCGTTTTTCTTCTGTTGCTTACTGCTTGCAAGCTCCCGCTCACTGCTTTTCTTTAGTACCTCTTCCTGCTTTAAATTACTTACTTTTAACTGGGCGCATTTTACCATTCGCTTTGCATGTGCTAACGCAATTTCCACTTCCGAATCATGATACTGGTCACTGGCCTTACAGCGTTGTAACATTGCAACTTTACTTTTTGCTTTTGCTAAAACCGTTGCTGCATTTCTCGATTTTGATGCCCGCATCAGCTGTGAGGATATCTCTCTTGAATTATAATTTAACGCCCTTTTAGTGGTAGAGCTGCTTCTTCCAATACTCTGCATCCGGGCTGTGCTATCCTTCCGGTTTTTCACGGTAACAGTCGCACTTTCCATCCCGATGGGCGTATTTCCACTCATACTTTGTATCGTCAAATTCATACCGTGTTCCTCCCTGAAACTCCTTTACAGAATCCTTTCTGTTTTCCGGTTTTATACTTCTTCGTCTACTTTAATTCCCTTTAAGTCAGCCTCCAGAAGATTCATGCTGTACTTGATTTCATCCAACGCATCCTGTGCTTTTGCCGTCTCACTATTCGTTTTTGTAAGCTTCATCAGCTCATCCAACGGAAGCTCCGGGGCTTCATTTTCCTGTCTTCTTGCTTCTGCCTCAGCTACTGCTTCTTTGGTTCCCTGAATAATGGCTTCCTGCAATGCCTTGATTTCACGGATTTCTTCCAGCTTTTCTTCCTTCTCCTCTTCCTTCTTAGCTTTCTCTTCTGCTTTTTCTTCCATTTCTTCCAGTTTTTCATCGATATGCTCTTTTGCTTCCTGCATTGCCATACCGATGATTTCCTCATTGGCCGCGGCTTCAATGGCATCCGCGGTTTTCTGCGCATCTACCATTGGATCAGATTTTAAGCGTTCTAATGCAATCGCCTTAATGTCTGCGATATCATCCTTCATCAACTTGTCAGCATCGTGGATTTCTTTTTTAAACGCATCTGCCTGATCTTTTAATTCAAAATATCTCTGTTTATATTCTTCCGGCCAGTCCTTGTATTCGCTGTCCTCTGTAATTCCATAGTCCTCTTTCAATGCATCTATCTGTTCATTGATATTTTTCAAGTTAGACTGGGCCTCTTCCTTACGTCTAAGCATGTCATTGTAATGAGTATTTCGATCTTCCACACTCTTATCAATGGCTTTATCTGCATTCCACGCATCACTCACAACCTTCATCGCTTTTTTCTGTGCTTCCTTGCGCTTTTCGGCAATTGGGTCATTGACCAGATTAGTATTGCCCGCAAAAAAAGTTTTCCGATTCCCTTGCTGCTCCTTTTCGGTAAATAGTGTGCCATTTTCTATGTAGTTTGCCATGTTGGCGTTAATTGTTAATGACATAAGTGTTTCCT
>CAMGET010000114.1 GCA_946055175.1 uncultured Roseburia sp. | reverse complement strand
AAAGCGGGTGATGGGAATCGAACCCACGTATCCAGCTTGGAAGGCTGGTGTTCTACCATTGAACTACACCCGCATGAAGTATCGGGGTGACAGGATTCGAACCTGCGACCTCCTGGTCCCAAACCAGGCGCTCTAGCCAAACTGAGCCACACCCCGAAGGATTAATTTTGAACGCCTTATCTGTGACGCAAGAGTTATTATATAAGACGGGCCAAGAAAAGTCAACACTTTTTTTCATCTTTTTCTACACTTTCTTGGCTTTTGTTAAAATTGCATATAAAGTATATACAAATCAAACACTTTTATCACATTCTATCAAATTTTATGTAGATTGCATCCACTACAAATACTCAATAGAAAAATTTGCTTCCCCATCCTCTTCAATTTGCATAATAATATAGGATGGTCGTCTGCCCTCCTGTCTTGGATATGTAAGGCTTCCCGGATTTAGAATAATCAGCCCGTCTTCCTCGACAAGCATTGGCCGATGCGTATGTCCATACATCACAATATCTACGCCCCGGTCCAGTGCCTCTTCTTTTAATCGTACAATTCCCGTATTCACATAATAATAATGTCCATGTGTCAGTAAAACCTTGTATTTACCAATACTTATCATTTTTTCTCCCGGCAATTCCGTAAAAAAATCATTGTTTCCGGCTACTATCTCTAAAGGACATTCTGCGAGTACCTCTATATAGTCCTCGCAGCCTTCGCCATCCCCTAAATGGATTAGCAAATCAATCGGTTTTTCCTGTTCTAATACTATTTCCAAATTTTCATTTTTCCTATGTGTATCACTAACAATCAGTATCTTCATACAATTATTTTATTCCATGTGCAATTAATTTTTCACGCATAACACGCAATGCTTTTCCACGATGGCTCACCTTGTTTTTCTCCTCTTCTGAAAGTTCTGCCGTAGAGCAGCCGAACTCATCCACATAGAAAATAGGATCATAGCCAAACCCATTACATCCGGCTACTTCATAACCAATATAACCTTCTATGGTCTCTCTTACCACCAATACTTCTTTATTTGGCAATACTGCTGCTATGGCACATACAAATCGTGCGCTGCGCTTTTCCTTTGGCACACCCTTCATTCGATCTAATATCGCCTGATTTTTTATGTCATAGGAAGTATCTTCCCCTAAATATCTTGCTGAATAGATTCCGGGCTCCTTATTTAAATAATCTACTTCTAAACCGGAGTCATCTGCCAATACGATATCATCTGTCATTGCAGCCATCGCTTTTGCCTTAATAATCGCATTTTCTTCAAATGTAGTTCCTGTTTCTTCTGCATCACTCTGGAGACCGGCTTCTTTCATTGATAAGATTTCCGTCTCCATTCCGGCTAATATTTCACGGATTTCCCGCATTTTTCCTTCGTTTCCTGTTGCAAAAATAATTCTGCTCATTCCTGCTCCTTTTCCTCAAACGCTCTGACAATTGCTTTATAGAGCGCCTCTGCTGCTTTTTTTTGATACTCTTTTGAGTTTAATAATTTCAGTTCTTCTTTATTCGTCATAAATCCTATTTCCACTAACGCTACCGGTACTTCGCTATTTTTTACAATATAAATATTGTCTCCATCAATCAGTCCTCTGTCCCGGCTATTAAGTGCAAGCGTCAATTCTTCCATACAAAGTGCTGCCAGATTTTCACTGGTAAAATTTCCCTCCTGAGATTTACTAAACATCACTTCCGTACCGCTAATGGAAGATACTCTGCCACTTTTGGTAGAATTATTATGAATGCTGATAAACAAATCTGCATTGACTTTATTTGCCAGTCCTACCCGCTGTTCATGCGTCGGATTGCTATCATCTGTTCTGGTATAGTACACATGAATATTTTCCTTGGAATTTTCAAAAAGTTCTTTCAATTCCAGCAAAATAGCTAAGTCAATGTCCTTTTCCATTATCCCCTGCCTGTTTGCACCGGGGTCATTTCCACCATGTCCTGCATCAATCACAACAATTTTATCATATATTTCATGTGGTTTAACAAAATTGAAATAATAGTACTTCTCATCACGCTCTATGTCAAGTTCATAAACCTGATCCAGCGTAATCTCAATCACATCGGTCTTTTTCCCCTGCATATAAAACAAACCCGAAATCGAGTCACTGCTCCCTGTTACCGGATCATTTTGAAAATAGCTCCCATCCGTGTGTGGAATTTCAATCTTAAGTGTCTGCGTAAGGTCATCTTTGCTTATCTTAATATCATCCGCTAAAATGCCTTCCGGTATTCTTAACCTGAGTCCCTTTACTGGTTCTTCGCCTGTCTTTGTCTCTTTTATCACAAGATGATTCATTTGTGCTTCGCTATCCGCATTTTCGCTCCATGCGGTCTGCACTTCCTGTATTTCAATTTCCCATGCATGAATCTTTGGTAAATTAAAATACAGCATTGTAAATACTCCCGCTACTGCTAAAAGTATTCTTGTAGTCCATTTTAACGATTTTTCTTTCACGTAACCCTCGCTACTGATTTTTACTAAATGCTTTGATACATAAATTACACTCCACTACATCCTTTACATTTTCCCAGTCTGAACCATTTGCACTGATATATCCTTCTCCGTCCGTTAAAATAACATTTGCCGTCGCCTTATCAGCAGCATATTCAATAGCTAAAGGATGCACTGCATCCGGAGTAACAATATGCAGTACTATTGCATACTTCTGACCTTCTTTCAACAGAATCTCCTGATTGAAATCCACTGTATAATATCCCGCATTAATTAATTTACCGGACGCCACCGGAATTCTGTTATTTAAGGAGTCCATATCTTCAAAATTCTGTACAACATAAAGTTCATATTCCGAATTTTTTCCAGTTGCGTAAAAACTGATAGCCTTTAACACTTCATCAGACTCTGCCGTAAATACATTTGCACCGAAGATACTTTCTTTATTATAGCCCAGCTGGCCAATCCAACCACACAAATCGCTCTGATAAATGTGGTCATAATTGTCTATGTTATCAATACGTGTATATACAACATTATGTGTACCAATGTTCGTATCATAGTAAGAAATGTAGAAAAATCCATTCTCACCAAAGCTGCTTCCCCAGCTGTTCTGGCAAATAAATGCACCGTCGCCTTCCAAATCAACCGAGAAATTTTCTTTTGAATAATTGTCATCCCATCCTACAATTACAACATCATGATTTGGTTTTTCCGTACCAATATAACAATAGGCACTCGTTTGCGGATTATAATACTTTGATTTCGAATACGGATTTTGAAGTTCACTATAAATTGAGGTCTGTACTCCTCCATGCTTAAATACAGCTTCTTTGATTTTTTCATAATCCTTGCCATCAATCACCTGCATTTCCTGCACGTGCTTCACTGCAGTCAGGCTTTCATCTGTCTTGCCATCACCGTATGGGTCCTCGGAGCCCAGCACCGGTCCCTTCCAAGAAGCCAGATAAGCCATTCCCATCGTGTATTCACCACCATCTTTCTGGGTTAAATTAAATCCATTGCAAAGCGTCATATGGTCTACCGCAAACTCCCACGACTCTTCCGGCAGTAATACAGACTCTATGGCACTCAATGCTGCAAAGGACCAACAGGTTCCGTTACTACCCTGATTCCGTACACCGGACACCCGCAACCGCTCCCGCAAGTCATACTTATTTGGAACAATGGATGTATTCGCAGACGCATCTGCAGCCTGTGCAAGGTTTTCTTCCATATTCCAAATATAGGAATAATTCAAATAAGAAGAAATGTCATTCAGGCTGACATAAAGTTCCTCGTTTTTATTCACAAGTGGTGCAACAATTGGCATATCCTCGCCGTTTACTTCTACGGTATCACTTTCCAGGTCAAATACCAGTTTGCTATTATGCTTTTCTAATATTAAAACTTCTTTGTCATACACATGTGCACTGCAATTTAATGCCTCGCTCAGCATTTTCGCAGGTAACATAATATTCAGGTTCTCATTCATGTAAAAGGAATAGTCCTCATTGGTGTATTCCTGGTTGTCAATCACAACCGATAACAGTTTTTCATTGACGCTGCTTGCAATCAGAGGATTCCATGTCTCACTTTCTAAAGAGGCCCCACGGAAACTGCTGATTTTCTCATAATCCTCTGCTAACGTATTAAATTTTAGTATAAAACCAATCAATAATATTAAGGTAAAAGCAATATAGCGTTTTGTATACTGCATAAACATCGCACTCCTTGCTAACTATTCCCCTTGTTTTGAACGCTTTGGTGGCTTCGGTCCCATAAACTGATAAAAGTAAGTCTTTAACATACCATTATATATTTTACGATTCTTATCGGCTTTCCTGCCAATATATCGTTCTGCATCCTCGTAACTGGTAATTAAAAACATAGACCACGAATCCAAATTCTGATATGCTTTTCCAATCTGTGTATATAGCTCGGGCAGATTTGCTTTTTCCTCAAGGCGCTCTCCATATGGAGGATTGGTAATCACAAATCCATATTTTTTCGGATGATGCAAATCTGCTACTGCCCTCTGCTGAAAATGAATCATATGATCCACTCCTGCTCTCCTGGCATTTTCTCTTGCAGCCTTGATTACCTCACCATCAATATCATACCCCTGGATGTCAACCTCTACTGTCACATCTATCATATCCTGTGCTTCTTTCACACACTCATACCACATTTTTCGTTCAATCAGATTCGTCCACTTTTCTGCTGTAAATTCGCGGTTCATTCCAGGTGCTATATTTGCAGCAATCATAGCCGCCTCAATTGGGAAAGTACCACTCCCGCAAAAAGGATCAACCAAAATACGGTCCGGTCTCCATGGCGTCAGTAAAATAAGTGCCGCCGCCAGAGTTTCTGTTAATGGAGCTTTACTCGTCATTGTTCTATAGCCACGTTTATGAAGGGATTCGCCGGATGTATCCAATGCAACTGTCACTTCATCCTTCAGCAAAAAGATACGGACCGGATATGGCGCCCCGTCTTCCGCAAACCATTCCTTATTATATTTTGACTTCATACGCTCTACCATTGCTTTCTTTGCAATGGACTGTATATCCGACGGACTAAAAAGCTTACTGTTAATGGAAGACGCCTTTTTTACCCAGAATTTGCCATCTTCCGGTATATACTCTTCCCATGGAATTGCTTTTATACCCTGAAATAATTCTTCAAAAGTTGTTGCTCTAAACCTTCCAACCTGAATCATCACTCGTTCCGCTGTTCGCAGGAAAATATTTGCACGGCAAATCGCCTCCTCATCTCCCAAGAAGGTAATTCGCCCGTCTTCTACTTTTGAAATTTCATATCCCAAGTCATAGATTTCTTTTTTTAATACTGCCTCCAAGCCAAAATGACATGGCACTAAAAGTTCAAACGTTTTCATGTGTACTCCTTTATCCTACGATGCTTATAAATATATCTTATCGGTTCTAATTTCAACTGTCAATCGTTAAAATATTGTCTGCATATTCCTTCCACACCGCCCACTACTGTATAAACATTCATCCCGCACAGGCTTAGCCTTCTTACCGGCATCAGACTGATATTTCCATGTTCACAATATAAAATATAGGTTGTTTTCCGATT
>CAMGET010000113.1 GCA_946055175.1 uncultured Roseburia sp. | reverse complement strand
TTGGGTGCCGATTACAATGACCCACAGTGGGAAGCGCTGTTAGACCAGCTTACCATAGAAGAAATGGAAGAGATGTTCATTAACGGCTACGGAGGAATTGTAAAGCTTAAGAGTATCGGAAAACTGCGAAGCAAGGATGCAGATGGTCCGGCACAAATAGGTGGCTTTACCGGAATGGGAGCCGGAACCGGTTTCCCAAGCAGCAGTACTTTGGCACAGACCTGGAATGCAACTTTGGCACGCGAAGAAGGCCGAATTATAGGACAGCAGGCAATTCAGAACGGTTACAGCGGCTGGTATGCACCGGCGGTGAATATGCATCGCAGTCCGTTTAACGGTCGTAATTATGAATACTATTCAGAGGACAGCTTCTTATCCGGAACGATGTGTGGTAATACCGTTAGCGGTGCAAATGAAGCAGGTGTCTACTCTTATGTGAAACATTTTATCTGCAACGATGGAGAATCCGGTATTTACCGAGACTCTGTTTACACATGGATGACCGAGCAGACATTGAGGGAAATTTATCTAAAGCCATTCCAAATGTTGGTAGAACAGTATGATGCAGTCGGGCTTATGACCAGCTACAACCGAATCGGAGCTTTGTGGGCAGGCGGAAGCAAGGCCCTGTTAACAGATGTCTTAAGAGACGAATGGGGCTTTAGGGGTTGTGTCATTACCGATTATTGCGACCACCATGCATACATGAACGGTGACCAGGCACTTCGTGCAGGCGGAAGTCTTTGGATGAGCGGAATGATGGGTGGAGAACTTGTAAAAGAAACAAGCTCAAACAGCTATTATCAGGCACTGCGGAGTGCAGCCAAAGAAACCTTATACATGTATTTGCATGTACGTGTTACAAATAAAGAATACTGTGAAATAACCGGAAATACGGAAATTTTAAGACCGGTATTTAAAGAGAGTGCAATTGGTTTGCAGCAGATTGTCTGGATGATTACAGCGTTAGCAATGGTACTATTTGTCTTGGCGATAAGAGCACTGGTGATAGACCATAAGCTTCGCAAGGAACCTAAAAATTCAAAATAGGAGATAAACTTAAACAAAACGGCGGTGAAAATGAAAAATGAGACATTTGCAGGCGGATGTCGGTATTTCGAGAATTTCCGAAGCGGTACAGTCTAATTCAGCAACTGCCAAGAAGGCTTCTGCAACAAGTGAGGAGTTATCTGCTCAGGCGACCAGTATGGATGAATTAGTAGGATAGCTTTTATTAAGAGAATAGAATATTTTCGTGGCAGGGTGCCTTGACGATTGTAGGCTGTTGTGATAATATAGAAAAAAATTAGGCACAGATGATACGATTCGAAGCCTGAAATCACGATATTAATAGAATGGAGATAAAGATTATGGAAAGAATTAAAACATTAGAAACACGTAACTTATGCGAAAGCGCTAAAAACGGTGGATGTGGCGAGTGCCAGACTTCTTGCCAGTCAGCTTGCAAAACAAGCTGTGGTGTCGCAAATCAGTCTTGCGAAAACAATAAATAAGAAATTGCGTTAAAGTATATGAAAATGCCGTCTGTTATGGCGGCATTTTTTATGCTCTATAGAAAACGATGTTTCTATAGAGCATAAAAGTCCGCGAGAATTTGCTATAGCACATTCTATTATACCAATGAGGGAGGATACAATATTGGTACATCAGTATAAATTAAACGGTTACAACATCGTTTTGGATACCTGTTCCGGCGGAATCCATGTAGTGGATGATGTGGCTTATGACATGATTGCACTTTATCCACAGAAAAGCAGTGAAGAAATCATTGCTGATATGCTGGAAAAATACGGCGACCGTGAGGATGTCAATGAAGAAGAATTAAAGCTTTGCATGCAGGACATTAAGGATTTGGTTGCAGCAAAGAAATTATATACAGAAGATACCTTTGAGCCAATGGCAGGCACTTTTAAAGAGCGTTCCGGAAATGTGGTAAAAGCATTATGTTTACACGTTGCCCATACCTGTAATTTGAACTGTTCTTACTGCTTTGCAAGCCAGGGAAAATATCATGGGGAACGTGCGCTTATGAGCTTTGAAGTGGGTAAGCGCGCCCTGGATTTTTTGGTTGAAAATTCCGGTAGCAGAAGAAACTTAGAGGTCGACTTCTTTGGCGGCGAACCGTTAATGAACTGGGATGTTGTAAAGGAACTGGTGAAATATGCCCGTTCGATTGAAAAAGAGCATAACAAGAATTTCCGTTTTACTCTTACTACAAACGGGATGTTAATCGATGATGACGTCATCGAATTTGCCAACAAAGAGATGAGCAATGTGGTATTAAGCCTTGACGGGCGAAAAGAAATCCACGATGCGACTCGTGTGGACTATGCCGGAAACGGAAGCTATGACAAAATTGTGCCGAAGTTTAAGAAACTGGTAGCATCCCGTGGCGGACAGGGTTACTACATGAGAGGCACCTTTACTCATGCCAATCCGGATTTTACAAAAGACGTATTCCATATGGCGGATTTAGGATTCACAGAACTTAGTATGGAGCCAGTTGTTGCGGCAGCAGATGACCCAGCTGCGCTGACACCGGAGGACATTAAGATTGTAAAAGAACAGTATGAGATTCTTGCAAAAGAAATGATAAAACGTGAGAAAGAAGGCTGTGGCTTTACGTTCTACCACTATATGTTAGACCTTACAGAAGGTCCTTGTATTTATAAACGTATTTCCGGCTGCGGTTCCGGTACGGAATATATGGCGGTCACACCTTGGGGTGATTTGTACCCATGCCATCAGTTTGTTGGAGATGAAGCTTATAAGCTGGGCGATATCTGGAATGGTGTTACTAATGAAAATCTGCGGGAAGAGTTCCGCAGCTGTAACGCCTATGCGAGGCCGGAGTGTGCTGATTGTTGGGCAAAATTATATTGTTCCGGTGGCTGTGCGGCAAACGCTTATCATGCATCCGGAAGCATTCGCGGTATTTATGAGCCGGGATGTGAGCTTTTTAGAAAACGTATTGAATGTGCAATCATGATGAAGGTTGCAGAACAAGAAGGGAAATAGTATTATGCGGACACCGATTGCAGATTTTGTAAGAGAATATGCAAACAAAAGTGGCTGCCGCTTCCACATGCCCGGTCATAAAGGCCGGGCATTTCTTGGATGCGAAGCTTTTGATATTACAGAGATAAAAGGCGCAGATGCTCTTTATGAGGCAGAGGGAATCATTGACGAGAGTGAAAAAAATGCGACAGCACTTTTTGAAACTGCCAGAACCTTATATTCAACTGAAGGCTCCAGTCAGTGTATCGGGGCGATGCTGCAGTTAGCTGTGGGGTATGCTAATCTGGAATATCATAAGGAAAAAGGTGTGCCAGAGTCAGCACAGGAGAGGCGCCCTTATGTTATCGCTGCCCGAAACGTACATAAAGCATTTTTATATGCGGCAGCTTTGATAGACTTTGATGTGGTGTGGCTGTATCCAAGGGAGATGCATTCTTTGTGCAGCTGTGAAATCACAACAGAACAGCTGGAAGCAGAATTATGCCGGCAGATAGAGCTGCATCATGGCAGGAAACCGGCGGCTGTCTATGTGACCAGTCCGGACTATCTCGGAGGGCAGATTGACATTGCTACTTTCGCGAAAGTATGCCATCATCATGATACGATTCTGGCAGTTGATAATGCGCATGGAGCTTATCTGCATTTTTTGGATAATCCAAAGCATCCGATGGACCTTGGGGCGGATATCTGCTGTGACTCTGCTCATAAAACATTGCCGGTGTTAACGGGAGGGGCGTATTTACAGATTAGTAAACAGGCACCTGTTTATTTTGCAGAGCATGCAAAACAGGCGATGGTGTTATTTGGCTCCACCAGTCCTTCTTATTTAACCTTGGCTTCATTGGATTTGTGTAATGCGTATTTGGCAGATGGGTATGAAAAACGTCTGGCTGTGACAGTAGAGATGCTTACTGCGGTTCGGAAAGAATTGCAGGAAATGGGCTGGCAGGTGGAAGAAACAGATCCGTTAAAAGTAACGATAAAAGCAAGGGAAGGTGTGACGGGAACCGCATTAGCTGAATTACTTCGAACGGCACAGATTGAGTGCGAATATGCAGATGAAGCATATCTTGTATTGATGGTGACTCCGGAGAATGGGGAAGAAGACTTAAAACGGTTCGTTGCGGCAATGCAGGGATTGACTGACAGGCATTCCGGCAGAACAACAGCTTCGCAGGAAAAGCCATTGCAACCGGTACATTGCAAGCAGAACTGCTCCATTAGAATGGCTATTTTTTCGGGTCAGGAGACCGTAAAAGTAACAGAGGCACTTGGCAGAATCTGCGGTGAACCAACTGTCAGTTGTCCGCCTGCAATTCCGATTGCAGTGCCGGGAGAAGTAATCAATGAAGAAGCAATCAGGCTGTTTCGATACTATGGAATAGAACGAGTGTCTGTTTTGAAGGAGGTGTCATCATGGGAAGAACAGTAAAATCATCCGGAAGTATCAGCGTGATTGGCGGAAGTGATGGACCTACCTCTATTTTTTTAAATATCTTTATATGGAAGGGGAATCCAGATGGATTTTATCACCCGCTTATGACCTTACCTATTCAAATTCCATTGGTGGAGAACATGCTACAACTGTAAACGGAAATGGTATAGATCCGGGAATGGTTGATATTCTTATGGTTGCAAAGCGGATAGGAATTAATTCAACAAAGGCGAAGAAAATAGCGAATCAGATTAAGGAATGTGTGTCTGAAATGTTGAAGGATTATATTAAGAAAACACATTGACAAGTGTCTATGCGTATGATAATCTACACATAGATGTCAATCTATTTGACAAGGAGGACCTCATGACCAGAGAAGAAGTTGCAATGATTTGCAAAGCAATGTCAGATACCAATAGACTTAGAATTATCGAGATGCTCACACAGGGAGAAAAATGTGGATGCAACCTCTTAGAAGAACTAAAGGTAACGCAGCCAACCTTATCGCATCATATGAAGGTATTGTCAGATTGCAATCTGGTCAGTTCTTACAAGGATGGAAAGTGGCAGCATTATTCTATTAACTGTGAAACCTTTAAAGCGTATAAGGATTACATCGCAGGTATTACCTGTTGTGAAACAAAGAAAGGAGCATTGTTAGGATGAATGTAAAAGTATTAGGCGGTGGCTGTAGTAAGTGCGAGACACTTCTTGCAAATACAAAGGAAGCAGTAGCAAAGGTCGGTGTAGATGCAGAAGTGGAATATATTACTGATTTTGCAGTAATTGCCGGCTATGGAATTATGAGTACACCGGCATTAATTGTTGATGAAAAAATTGTATCAATGGGTAAAGTACTAAAGAGCAGTGAGATTGAAAAATTTTTGCAGTAATAAAAAAGAATACTGGTGCATCTTGCACCAGTAAAAAAATGAAAGATACATAGATGGATGTCTATGTAAAAGGTGGGATATAGAGATGTGGATATTTATACAGGATCAGATACTTGGCATGAAATGGTTAAATGTAATGATTGGAAACCTATTAACAATTTTGGGAATAGACACAACAGGTAGAATGGGCGATTCTGTCACTTTAAAGGTGATTTCATTCACTTAAAGGTGATTTCATTCACTTATCA
>CAMGET010000112.1 GCA_946055175.1 uncultured Roseburia sp. | reverse complement strand
TTTTGTTTACATGCCGGAGTTGCAATGGCGGTATGGATATTTTGCTGTGATAATGATATCACTCATCATTGTAATAGCAGAAATCATATATTTTAAAAAGAAAAAATTCTTTTAATCTTAAAAGCAGATAATCTTAAAATAATATATTTTAAGGTTATCTGCTTTTTTCACATCATTTTTACACACGATTACCATTCTCACAGAATTCTCACAAGGCATAAGGCAAATGATGATACAAAGAAAATTTGAACAATGTGAGAAAGAAATAGAAACAGCTATGGCAGAAAATCCTCATTGTGCAATTCCGCATAATTTGATGGGTATTTTAATGGAGAAGGAATCCAACCATGTACTTGCCATGAAGCATTTCCGTGCTGCTTATGCATTAGATCCTACTTATGTTCCTGCACGGTATAACATGGAACAGTATGGGCAGATGTATTCAGCAGGAAAATGTGCCTTTACGGAAGAGGATTGTCCGGTTGAAAATGATCAGCAGTTTGAATGGGTCTATGATGAACATCATGTTGGTCATTTGGTACGAAAAAGAAGAAATAATGTAACTGTAAAAATATGCTTGGCTCTGAACGTTTACAAGTTCTTAATATAGGAAAGTGTCTTCTTAATACACGTTTATATTTGCAACGGATATACTTGGTACAAAGTAGAATTTAGATCAAAGGAGGACAAGCATATGGAAAAAAGCTATACAATAATTGCAGGTAGCGGGCGTTTAGGGGCAAGCATTGCAGGTAAGTTATCAGAGCAAAAAAAAGATGTTATGATTATTGACCGTGACAAGACGGCTTTCCGTAAATTGCCTATGTCTTTTGGAGGATTAACGCTGGTTGCAAGTGTAACAGATTTGGAAAGACTGAAAGCGGCAGAAATAGATAAGGCGACGGTATTTATTGCAGTGACAGATGATGACTGCACAAATATTTGCGCAGCGCAGATTGCCAAAAAGGTATTTCATATAGAAAAAGTGGTAGCACGAATTTATGACGAAGAAAAAATGCCTCTTGTAACGGGAATGGGTATTGATACTATTTGTCCGACTAGTTTATCTGAGAAAGAAATTTCTGATTACATTCAGATAGGAGGACGGGATTATGAGGGTAAATAAAAAGAAAAAAAGAGTATTTTGATTGTAGGAGGATTTCATGAAGCCAGATCACTTGCTAATTCGCTCCTCGAAAAAGATTATCGTGTAACTGTAGTCAATAAAAATTATGCAGATTGTGAAAAACTTGCAGAGATTAATAAGCTAAATGTGATATATGGAGATGGAAGTAAAAAATTCATATTGGAGGATGCTGATGCAGCATCCTGTCAGGTGGCGATTGCTTTAACCGGAAGCGATGAAACAAATTTGATCGTATGTGAAATGTGTAAGGAATTTTTCCATGTGGAAAAGACGGTTTCCATGTTAAATGATCCGTCAAAAACAGATTTTTTTTACCAGATGGGAATTGACAGGGTGGTGTGTGCATTAAACATGATTACCAATATTATGGAAGAAAATGCCCTTATGGATGAAATGATGAAAATGATTCCGCTTGAGGAGGGAAGACTTCACATTGCAGAGACGGCAATCTTACGTAATTCTGCCCTAATAGGGAAGAAGCTATGGGAACTAAATCTTCCGAAAGAGATTATTATCGGCTGTATTTTAAGAGACGATCAGAG
The DNA here is from genome assembly GCA_946055175.1 of uncultured Roseburia sp. GTDB lineage: Bacteria > Bacillota > Clostridia > Lachnospirales > Lachnospiraceae > Roseburia. The sequence continues at coordinate 3,927 of CAMGET010000112.1, read as the reverse complement.
TTTGATTCCAAGAGGTGATACCGTTGTAAAAGAGGGAGATATTCTGCTTATGATTACTTCGGACAAGCAAAAACTGAACGCTGTAAAGGAGTTGACGAAAAGGTGATTACTCATGAAAAGACTTCGATTTCAGGCAATTCGATCTCAGGCAATTCAATTGCCCGCAATTCAATTGTGGGTAAGATGATGGTACTGGAAGGTATGATATTACTTGTTCCGCTCATCGTGATTCCGTTCTATCCCGGAGAAGCCAAGTTGTCTGTCACTTTTTTGATACCCGCATGTTTGTCTGTTATGGCAGGTTTGCTTGTATGTCGTTATGGGAAGCAGATTGATAATAGCAGTCGCCTTGTTGTATTTTCATGGTTTTATGGAATTCTTCTGGCTGCGGTTCCGTTTCTTATGTATGGAGATGTCACGTTAACGCAGGCTCTGTTTGAATCGGTCAGTGGCTTTACTACAACCGGGCTTTCTGTGCTTGATGTAGAAAAACTTCCACATACATTCTTGTTTTACAGGGCATTTTTGCAATATGTAGGTGGTCTTGGGTTTATTATGACAATGCTTCTTTTCGTGCAGGAAAAGGATTCTGCGGTTTTGTATCAGGCAGAAGGGCATCCGGACAGGCTGATGCCGGGTATTGGAAAAACGGCAAAGGTAATTGGCACCATGTATGGATTCTTTCTGTTCATTGGTACAGTATTTTATACGATATTTGGAATGTCGTTTTTTGACAGTGTTGTACATACGATGTGTGCATTATCCACAGGTGGATTCTCTAATAGAATGGACAGTATTGGATACTATAACTCGTTGCCAATTGAATGTATTACTGTCATTTTGATGTTAATTGGTACAACAAATTTTTCGCTGCTTCTTCTGCTGTTTAAAGGTAGAATCAGGGATTTTTGCAAGTCAAGTGAAATGCGTTTTTTAGGAGGGCTTATTTTAATTACTATCCCTATACTATCGGGGTTTTTGGTGGCAGGAGGAAAAACGATAGGAGAAGGAATACGTCTTTCCATATTCAATGCATTTTCCGCATTGTCGACAACCGGGTATGCAACTTGTAGTTATAATGACTGGTCAGAGAGTGCGCTTGCAGTCATGATTCTTCTTATGGTAATTGGTGGAGGATTAGGCTCTACTGCGGGTGGAATTAAACTGGCACGTGTGTGTATTTTAATGAAGAATCTTGTTCGGAATATACGAAAAAAGATGGTGCCGGATAGAACTGTCCTACTTACCTGTTTTCACAGGGGAACAGAAAAAGAATTGTTAGAGAATGAACAGATAGAGGAGGCATCCACTTATGCAGGATGTTATGTATTGATTTATATATTGGGTACAGTGCTTTTAACCTTTTTCTACGGATGCACTTTGCCCCAGGGCGCATTTGAATTTGCATCGTCTCTTGGAACCGTAGGGCTTTCTATCGGAGTAACAAATTCCAATACTTCGACAATATGTCTTTTCATTGAAATTGTGGGAATGGTTTTAGGAAGGCTTGAAATATTTGTAATCTTCAAGGCGTTAAAAAAATAAGGAAAAGAGTTGAATTGCCTTGTTTTCGCAGTAAAGAAAAGATTTTCAAATGTCCGTGGGTGCTGTATAATACAAGTAACTATATTATGAAGAAACATAGATATGGAGGGTATTTATGCAAAGCAGAAGAACAGCATTGACCGCTAATGTGGAAAAGTATGAAGTCGGACAGGGACTGGAAGACGGATTTGAACTTTGGTCTGACGTAGTGACAAAGGGCTGGATTGAGACAGAAAATCTGGTGAAAATCGAGCGGGAGGATGGTACGATGGTGTGTCCGTATTTAAAGACCCGCAGAGGCCGTATCTTTATCGGGGTTGGGGATTATATCATCCAGGATGAAGATGGAACAAAACATGTATGTGGGGAAGATAAAATCTGGTCACGTTATGAAAGAGTGTAAAAGAAGAAGTGTTAAGGGGCATGTCACATTTGTGATATGCTCCTTTTGACGTTATGAAACCGGAATTTAAATTTTTATTTTATGCGAAAGATAAATTACATAATGTAAAATATACTTGACAAAAAGTAAAACAAGTGCTATTTTTGTGCTAAAGAAGTTAAAGTGAGAATTGATAAGGAGCGAAAAAATGGCGAAAAAAGAACCTATTATTAGAACAAAGCGATTGACTCTTTTGCCTATGACTGACGAAGAGATAAAAGATATCATTTTAAAAACGACTGATGAAGAATTGAAATCCGCATATAAAGAAATGCTGGAGGGATGCGAGAAGGACGTAGAAAACCGGATATGGTATGCGCCGTGGAAAATGTGTTTGAAGAAGGAAGGTACCTATATCGGAGATTTGGGCTTTAAGGGGCCGGAGAAGAAGAATGCGGTAGAAATCGGCTATGGCATCTTAAAAGAATATGAAGGAAACGGCTATACAACAGAGGCGGTAAAGGCTTTAACGGAATGGGCATTTGGAGTAAATCAGGAGATTTATTTTATTGAAGCGGAAACAGCTTTGGATAATATGGCATCTAAAAGAATTTTAGAAAAGCTGGAATTTGTCGCTGACGGGGAAGGCGAAGAAGGCCCTCGATTTGTGAAGGAGCGGGCTGAAGTTGCGTGGATGCCAATCTATATGTGTTTTGGATTAAGCATCGGGATGTCAATCGGTATGGCGATGGATAAAATGTCAATTGGAATGTGCCTGGGCATGGGAATAGGGCTTTGCCTGGGAGCAGCTATGGATGCTTCTTTCCGAAGAAAACGGGAGGAAATCCGTAAAAAGCGAGCAGAGGAAAAGTAATTTTTAGGAGGAGAATAGACATGAAAACAATGATGAAGAAAAAATGGGTAGCAGTAGTACTAGCAGTTTTACTTTTGTTTGGAATTGCTGCAGTTGTATTTACTTATGGAAGTGCAAGTGAGATAGCGACGGACGTCCGCTACACACAAGACATTGTGGTAGAAAAAGGTGTTGCTAAAGAGACTTCACATACGATACCGTTTACCTTGAAAGAGGATGGAACTTATCAATTCACAGTAGATTGGAACGCTGTGAAAGAGGGAGTGATTACCGGTTTTGCGGTACGTAATCAGACAGATGAGATTGTCTTCTGTGTTACCGGAGAAAGTGTAGAAGCAGAATCAACGGAACTGGAACTTACAGCAGGTGAATACCTGGCAGAATATCAGTTTATAACGGATGAGCAACAATTTGCGAAACTACAAGAAGAAGCAAACTTAATAAACTATAGCAATGATAGCGAGGAATATGTATATGCGACAGACACATCCTATGAGACGGAATATCATTTTGTGGCAGAACGTTTGCGCTCAGAATCTTATAAGTTAGGAATGTTGGTGGGAATGTTAGTTGGAGCAGCAGTAGGTATTATTCTTATAGCATTCATTCTTAAATATGTGAAAACTGATAAGTGTGATGAGGCAAAATATGATGAACGCCAGCTTAAAGTTAGAGGAGATGGCTTTAAATATGGTTTCTTTACAGGATTGTTTTATAATATGATTCTATGCCTGATTCATATTGCAGAAATAAGGATTCCGATTGCAGAGGAAGTGCTGCTGTTTCTCGGTATTATCGTCAGTGTATCAGTATATGCGATTTATTGTATCGGGAAAGAGGCATATATTTCCTTAAATGAGAGTGCTTCTCGTTTCAAAATCATGTTCAGTGCACTGGGAGTTGTCAATATCGGAATCGGACTGATGGCGTATTTCCATGACGGAATGATAGAAGATGGTGTGCTTACATTTCGGTGTCTGAACCTGTTGTGTGGTATTTTTCTCTTAGTGATTGCGATTGTGCTGCATATTCACATGAAGCTGATAGAAAAAGAAGAGGAAGAATAGGCTGGTGGCATATATGAAAAATTTAAAATTAAAGGCTGCCAGAGCAGCACTTGACCTAT
>CAMGET010000111.1 GCA_946055175.1 uncultured Roseburia sp. | reverse complement strand
CTTCTGAAGTTGCAAATAATATTTTTTTCATGTTGTCTATACCCTCCAACCCCGATTTTCAACGAAATCTTTAGGTATATTATAATACTTTTTTCCTATTATGAAAAGCACTAATACATTTTATAATCCAAACGAATTCTATCTGTAATAAGTGCTATGAATTCTGAGTTTGTCGGTTTTCCTTTTCCTCGGTTAATCGTATATCCAAACATATCATCTAAAGTATCCATCCGGCCTCTTCCCCATGCCACTTCAATTGCATGCCGGATAGCACGTTCCACACGGCTTGGCGTTGTCTGGTATTTCTTTGCAATCGTCGGATATAAGATTTTTGTAATGGAATTCAGCATATCCATATCTTTTACGGACATTACAATCGCATCCCGTAAATACTGATAACCCTTAATGTGTGCCGGAACTCCGATTTCATGGATAATTTCTGTCACATCTGCTTCAAGATCAGCTTCTGTTTTCTCCTGCTTTTTTTCTCCTGTTAACGGAGCTTCCGGTAAAGCTTCCTTCCTCTTTTGAGAATAATCCTTTTTTGCACGTTTGATTCGGCTAATAATCAGTTTCTCGTCAAAAGGTTTCATTATGTAATAGTCTGCGCCAAGATTAAAGGCATCTTCTGTGACCTGATCCTGACCGATTGCACTAACCATAATAAATGTTGGTATTTTCTTTACGGTTTTATCCTGTTTGATTTTGTCTAAAACTCCTAAGCCATCTAATTTCGGCATCACAATATCCAACAAAACGACATCCGGTTCTTTTTCTTTTATTATTTTACAAATATCTTCACCATTTCTGGCAGTACCCACCACGTCCAATTCACTATCATTTGAAACAATATCCCCCAGTAATCCAAGCATCAACTCGTTATCTTCTGCAATTGCTACTGTTGTCTTACTCATATTATCCTCCTATTTGTTGATGTGTTTTGTCCGTTTTACCAACAAAAACGATGATAAATACACTTCCATTTAAAATTTGTCGAAAAAAGTCAGCAAACTACATAACCGTTTTTTCCACTTTCTTTGGCTTTATATAATGCCTGATCTGCTTTTTCGAGAAGAGCCCCCATACCGCACTCTTCATCTGGGATAAAAACACTGAACCCTTGAGAAATTGTAAGTTCTGAACCAACCGTGGAATTCTTATTTTCGATATGTAATTCAAAAATACGCATTTTAATGGCAGCTGCTATCTCCTCTACCCTATTTACTGCTACATCTTGTAATAATATAACAAATTCATCACCACCAAATCGATAGGCAGAACCCTCCTTCTTCGTCTCATCCTTTAATACTTCTGCAATTTTACGAAGACTGTCATCTCCCAGAAGGTGTCCATAGGTATCATTATGTTCCTTAAAACAATCCACATCCAAAATACCTACTGCAATAGACTTCTTGTCTTGTAAGCCATCCTTTATTAATCTACGTATGTCGTATTCTAACATATAACGATTTCCTAAATCTGTCAAGGAATCCGTGTTTGATTTTTTTTCTGCCTTGCGACGCGCAACCTCTTTTTCCCGTAATTCAATTTTCATATCAATCGCAGCGGCTTGTTCCTTGTCGGTAATTACTTTCTGTTTTTGATATAGTTCTGCATGGTCTACACATAAATGAATATATTTTGGCATATCGTTAATTGCTTTATAATAATCCATCCACATTTCCGTTAAGGCTAATTGTGCGTGTATCGTTCCCTGCTCCTTCGTATAGGCATCAAATGACCAAATAATTTGTTGCCATTTTTCAAATTCACCCATTTCTTTTAAAAGGCCACAAACATCCCGCATATCCATTTCATAATCAGAAGCACTCTCATCATTCAGCGCGCCTTCAACAATTTCATCTAATTTTTCATATACCTCTTCTCTTTTCCCTATTAGCCAATAAAGCCAGTATTTTGAAATCAAAAATGTAAAATAATATTCTTTATTTATTTCCTGATTTGCATATGGTTCCAATTCATTCAAATAACTTTCTGCTTTATCATATTGTTTTAAGTATTTGTAAGATACCATTAAATTCAGCTTTGTTATTAAAAACCAGCTGGCATAACGTTCTCTTGTCTCCATATCTTCATATGCAAGTTCCTTCTCTGCTTTATCAAAGTAAGCAATTGCTTTTTCATATTCATTGAGTTCCATATATCTGGAACCAATATTATTATAGAAAAGAACTGAAATATGATGAAGTTCATTTGCTATCGCACATTCAAGTCCTTCCAGAAAAAATCCATTGCCATTGCTTCATTACCAATAGTAGCATAAACAACGCCAATCCGATTTAAATTTTTTGCATACTCTTCCACATTGCCAATCTCTTTAAAAAGATTCAGCGCTGCCTGAATTGACAACGCTGCTTTATTCAGTTTCCTATCATATAAAGCTTATAAACCTTCGTTTGCATACTCGAAAGCAAGCTCTTCGTGGGTGCTATCTTTCATTTTCGTCACCTTTCGTAAATAATAGTAAGTACATCCAGCGAACTTTCTATTATCATGAATTAAATTAATAGGAACATTTTACCATATTCAATTATATTTGCAAGGGAAAATCTTATTCTGCCTCCCGAATTCGTTTTCGAATTTTCAAAATTGCTGACGGAGCAACTGATAATTCATCAATTCCCATTGCTAAAAACCGTTCTGTCAATTCCATATCTGCACCAAGTTCTCCGCAGATACCTGCCCAGATTCCATGTGCATGTGCACTATCGATTACCATCTGAATCATACGTAACACTGCAGGATGATGCGCATCATAAAAAGCATCCAGTTTTTCATTCTGCCTGTCAATTGCCAGAGTATACTGGGTCAAATCATTTGTTCCGATACTAAAGAAATCTACCATTTCTGCAAGCTCATTACTCATCATAACTGCCGCCGGGGTTTCAATCATGATTCCCTGTTCCGGAATCCTATATTCCGTTCCTTCCGCTTTTAGTTCAGCCTCTACAGCAGTTACAAATTGTTTTATTTCTAAAACTTCTTCTGTAGAAATAATCATTGGATACATCACTGCCAGATTTCCATATGTTGCAGCGCGGAATAATGCTCTTAACTGTGTTTTAAAAATATCCTTCTGTGTCAGACAAATACGAATGGCTCGATATCCCAATGCCGGATTTTCTTCTTTATCCAAGTGTAAATAATCTGCCTTTTTATCTGCTCCGATATCCAGTGTACGAATAATTACCTTTTTACCATTCATTGCAGAAACCACTTTTTTATAAGCTTCAAACTGCTCCTCCTCTGATGGTAAACGGTCTCTACCCAGATACAAAAATTCACTTCGGAATAGTCCAATCCCTTCTGCATCATTTTCAAGTACATAACTTACATCGTCCACATTTCCAATATTTGCATAAAGGTTTATTCTCTTTCCGCTTTTAGACACTGTAGCCTGTCCTTTCATGCAGGAAAGAACACGGAGTTTTTCCTTTTCTTCTTCCACACGGCTTTTTGCAGTATTCATTTCTTCTTCCGTAGGTTCAAAAGCAACTTCGCCCAGAATTCCATCAACAATCGCATTCATGCCGGTATGCAACTTGTTTAAATCCATTGGTACATTTACCAATGCAGGAATATTCATCATACGCGCTAAAATTGCTGTATGCGAATTTGTGGATCCATGTACGGTTACAAATGCTAAAATTTTACTCTTATCCAGTTGAACCGTCTCACTCGGAGATAAATCATCTGCTACAATAATGGATGGTGCCATATTTGTCAGATCTACATCTTCTTCTCCTGCAAGGATTCGAACCACACGATTTGAAATATCTTTTATATCTGCAGAACGTGCACACATATAATCGTCATCCATTGCTGCAAAAATAGCAGAGAACTGATTTCCTGCAGCTTCTACTGCATACACTGCATTTCTGCATTCCTCACGAATCATGTTAAAAATTGTATCTAAATAGTCATCATCTTCTAACATCATCTGATGTACTTCAAAAATAGCAGCACTTTCTTCTCCTACTTCCACAACAGCTTTATCATATAGTTTCCCCAACTGTGCTTTTGCCTGTTCAATTGCTTCCTTTACTCTGACTATTTCAGCCTCCGCATCCGTAATCTTTTCGTCCGTGATTTCAATTTCCTGTTTATTCCATCTTAAAATCGGCCCTACTGCAATTGATTGATAAACTGATTTTCCCTTCAATTTTGTCATACGTCCACTCCCTTACACTGAAAATACAACTTTACCTGCCTTAATCACATACATAATTTCAAGGTCTTTATTTAACACCACTATATCTGCAGCCTTTCCGGGTGTAAGACTTCCATATTGATTATAAATACCGATTGCTTTTGCAGGATTTACCGTAGCACATTTTACAGCACTTTCTAATGGAATACGCATTTTCTGTACGGCTGTCCGAAGGCAATTCATAAGATTTGTAACCGAACCCGCAATATTTCCTAATTCTGTCAACGTTGCAAGATTTCCTTTGACCGTTACGTCTTGTCCACCTAAAGTGTATTGTCCGTCTTCCAGTCCGCATGCCATCATACTGTCACTGATTAATATAATCCGGTTATCGCCAAACATTTTAAAGGTAGTACGAACAGTAGCCGGATGGCTGTGCACACCATCACATATTAATTCCACCATTACGTTCTCATTATCACAGGCCGCTCCAATCACTCCCGGTGCTCTGTGTGTATATGGCGGCATCGCATTGTATAAATGCGTCACATGACATGCACCTTTTGCAAAGGCTTCTTCTGCGGTATTAAAATCTGCATTTGTATGGGCAACTGATACACGTACCTTGTCATGAATTGCTTCAATGCATTCCATTGCGCCTTCCACTTCCGGTGCAATATCTACGAGTTTAATTAACCCGTTTGCAGCTTTCTGTAAACGTGAGAACATTTCTGCATCCGGTTTATGAATGTAGGCACCATTCTGTGCACCCTTTTTCTCCATAGAAATAAAGGGCCCTTCCATGTTAATACCAACAAGTGTAGCACCGCTCTCCCCGGAATAAGAAGCAGCATTTGCAAAAATCGCCGTCAGCTGTTCTTCAGAAAAAGTCATGGATGCAGGACAAATAGTCGTAATACCATTTTTCAATTGATATTCTGCCATCTTTTCGATTGCTTCTTTCGTACCATCGCAGAAATCATACCCTACACAACCGTGAAAGTGAATATCAGTAAGTCCCGGAATGACATAACATCCTGTGGCATCTAATACTTCTTTGCTTCCTTCAGTTCCAATTTTATCCTGTTCTATATATAAATCTCTTTTCTGAAAAGAACCTTCTTCTGAAAAAACATTTCCATTTTTAATAATCATCTATCATACCTTCCCTTTTTCCAACACCAATATCTCTGACAATAGAAAGTACACTTATCGAACTTTTTATTATCATGAACAAAATGGGATGCCAAATCAGACATCCCATTTTGAACTTCTTATGTAAGTAAATAACCCAAATTATTTGCAAAGTTTCTTGAATTCGTCAGCAACGAACTGAACCTTTGTTCCAACTACAACCTGTACGCTGGTCTTACCAGGTCTAATAACGCCGGAAACACCTGCGGATTTAATTTTCTTTTCGTTCACAAGCGTATTGTCTTTTACTTCTAAACGCA
>CAMGET010000110.1 GCA_946055175.1 uncultured Roseburia sp. | reverse complement strand
AAAAAAAATAAAAGTAATACTTGACATACTCATGTTAGAGTGCTTTAATATGTGTTAGTTAGAACTAATCACCACATGGAGACAGGAGGTAAGTATGAATTTAACAGAAGCACAGACGGGTGAAGAGTATATTATTAAAGAGATACAGACCGATGATGAAGAAATGGATGCCTTCCTTTTTTCACTAGGCTGCTATAGCGGAGAGCCGATTACTGTGGTGTCACGTTTAAAAGGTGGCTGTGTGGTTTCGATTAAAGATGGAAGATATAACATTGATCATCTATTAGCTGAATCGATTCTTGTATAGAAATGAGTGGTAGCTGTTAATGATGATGAATCAGACAGTTACCACTATTTTTAAAAATAACAGTTAGAATTAACTATCTATAGTTAGAATATTAAAATCATATGCAGATAGGTTTCTGAAAGAGGAGGAAAAACAAATGAGAATTGCTTTTGCAGGTAATCCAAATAGTGGAAAAACAACCATGTTCAACGCACTCACAGGAAGAAATGAAAGAGTTGGAAACTGGGCAGGTGTTACAGTTGACAAGAAAGAAAGTCCAATCAGGAAACATTTTTATGAAAGTTCGGAAAAATTGATTGCAGTAGATTTACCGGGTGCATATTCGATGTCACCATTTACGTCGGAAGAAAGTATTACCAGTAGTTTTGTAAAAAATGAAAATCCGGATGTGATTATTAATATTGTGGATGCAACCAATTTGAGCCGCAGCTTATTTTTTACGACACAATTACTGGAATTAGGTATTCCGGTTGTTGTTGCTTTGAATAAGAGTGATATGAATAAGAAGAAGGGAAATACAATTGATACAGTTGCTCTGTCTCAAAAATTAGGCTGCCCTGTAATAAATACAATTTCTACTTCGTCCAATGAAAACGGGTTAGCTGACGTGGTAAAAGCAGCCGTTTTACTAAAGGGAAAAGACCAGAAAGCGCCTTATGTACAGGAAGATATCAATTTAAATGATAAAGCAGAAGTAGAAGCCGCAGACAGAAAACGCTTTGCTTTTGTAAACAAAATTGTAGAAGAAGTAGAGACTCGTAAGGTTTTTACAAAGGAATTCAATTATCAGGATAAAATTGATCAAATAATAACACACCCGGTTTCGGGTCTCTTCCTGTTTGCTGCTGTGATGTTTTTGGTATTTGATATTTCTCAGTCCACCTTTGGACCATGGCTTGCAGATGTACTGGTTGGCTGGATTGAAAGCTTCCAAATTTGGGTTGGCAGTATGTTGGAAGGCTCAAATGATTTTTTATATGCACTTTTGGTAGATGGCATCATTGGAGGTGTGGGTGCTGTAGTTGGTTTTCTGCCTCTTGTCATGGTAATGTATTTTTTAATTGCATTATTGGAAGACTGCGGCTATATGGCACGTGCAACCGTTGTTCTTGATCCGATTTTTAAACGTGTTGGCCTTTCCGGCAAATCTGTAATACCTATGGTAATCGGTACCGGCTGTGCAATACCGGGAATTATGGCATGTCGTACCATCCGTAATGAGAGAGAGCGAAGAGAGGCGGCAATGCTGACACCGTTTATGCCATGTGGTGCAAAACTTCCGGTAATTGCTCTGTTTGTAGGTGCGTTTTTTGCAGATGCTTCCTGGGTTGGAACGCTCATGTATTTCGTAGGAATTTTACTGATTTTTTTGGGAGCTTTATTAGTGAATAAAATCACAGGTTACAAATTCAGAAAATCCTTTTTTATTATGGAACTTCCGGAATATAAGCTTCCAAGTGTAAAGAGAGCATGTATTTCCATGTTGTCGCGTGGTAAAGCGTATATTGTAAAAGCAGGTACAATTATTCTCGTTTGTAATACTGTTGTACAGATTATGCAGTCGTTTAATTGGAAATTACAGCTTGTCGAAGAGGGGATGGAACATACATCTATTCTGGCATCCATATCAGCTCCGCTTTCTGTTTTGCTGGTACCGATTGTCGGTGTTGCGGCATGGCAGCTGGCGGCAGCAGCGGTTACAGGATTCATAGCGAAAGAAAATGTGGTAGGAACATTGGCCGTTACCTATGCAATTACGAACTTTATTGATACAGAAGAACTTGCTTTAGTTGGTGACGGAAATGCAGTTGCAATGGCTATGGGTTTAACAAAAGTAGCTGCTTTGGCCTACTTAATGTTTAATCTTTTTACACCGCCGTGTTTTGCAGCGTTAGGTGCGATGAACTCTGAAATACAGGATAAAAAGTGGTTTTGGGGAGGCGTGGCACTTCAGTTTGCGACCGGATACACAACGGCGTTTCTTGTATATCAGATTGGCACTTTACTTACAACAGGTGCAATTGGAGCCGGCTTCTTCCCTGGACTTTTTGCAGTTGCAGTTATAGTTGTAATCGTGATATATTTAATCAGAAAAGAGGAGAAAAAACTTAACGCCGAGTACGCATTATCTAAGTAAATTGTAAGAGAGGTAGACAGATGGCAGACTTTATTCTTATTGTAGTTCTTGTCCTAATTATAGGAGTAGCAATCGCGTATATCAGAAAGCAGAAAAAACGTGGTGTAAAGTGTATTGGTTGTCCGAATGGTGGAACCTGTGGCGGAAGCTGTGGATGTAAGAAGGACGAAATGCATTAATATAAAAAGGGAAAATCTACTTTATTAGGAGATTTTCCCTTTTGTTATGTAGCAATTATTGAGTTGCGATGCGCTTTAAGGCTTGATAGGTTTCGGCACTTAAAACATGTTCCAATTTACAGGCATCTTCTGATGCAATATCAGCGGGTACACCAATTCGTGTAAGCCAATCGGCTAAAACCTCGTGCCGTTCATAAATCATTTCCGCAATTTCTTTGCCGGAGTCTGTTAAATAAATAAAACCGGCATCGGTAACGGTAATATGCTTCTTTTCACGAAGGTTTTTCATTGCAATACTGACACTTGATTTTTTATATCCTAATTCATTTGCAATATCAACAGAACGGACAACCGGAAGTACTTTACTCAGCCGGTAGATTGTTTCTAAATAATTTTCAGAAGATTCATTTGTTGTCATATTATATTCACCCCAATGTAAGAAATCGTTTCTATGTTATACAAGTTTAACATAGGAAGAAAGATTTTTCAAATATTTCTATAGCAATGCTATTGACAATTCCGTACATCTTGTTATAATACAATCAAACATATGAATAAATGCTCATATGTTTGATAAATTAATATGAAAGCAAAATGCTTTAGAAGGGTGGACATTATGAAAAAAATTTACAAAATTGAAGTGGATTGTGCAAACTGTGCAAATAAAATGGAAGAGGCAGCAAAAAAGACTGCCGGTGTGAAGGACGCTGTTGTAAATTTTATGACATTAAAAATGAATGTAGAATTTGAAGATGGCGCAGATATTGATTCTGTGATGCAGGAAGTAATAAAAAATTGTAAAATTGTAGAAGATGATTGTGAGATTTATTTATAAAGGGAAGAAGTTCATATGACGAAAAAGCAGAAAAAAGTATTATATCGCATTATTATTACAATCATTTTGATGGTTGCTTTGGCTTGGATTCCATCAAAAGGAGTCGTTAGATTTGTACTATATATGGTACCATACTTTGTGATAGGATATGACATCTTAAGAAAAGCAGTAAAAGGTATTATTAAGAAACAGGTATTTGATGAAAACTTTTTAATGGCAGTAGCTACAGTAGGTGCAATTGCAATTGCAATTACCACAGATGGTGATTACATGGAGGCAATTGCGGTTATGTTGTTTTATCAGATTGGCGAGTTATTCCAAAGCTATGCGGTTGGAAAAAGCCGTAAAAACATTAGCGAGTTGATGGATATCAGACCCGATTATGCAAATGTGGAAGTGAACGGCGTATTAGAACAGGTAGACCCGGATGAAGTACATGTCGGTTCATTCATCGTTATACAGCCGGGAGAAAAAATTCCGCTTGATGGAACAATAGTGGAAGGAAACACAACCTTAAACACCAGTGCACTGACCGGTGAAAGTGTCCCAAGAGATGCAAGACTCGGTGATGAAGTAATCAGTGGTTGTATCAATATGACAGGATTGATTAAAGTTAAGACATCAAAAGAATTTGGAGAATCTACAGTTTCAAAAATCTTGGACTTGGTAGAAAATTCCAGTTCCAAAAAATCACGTTCCGAGAACTTTATATCCCGTTTTGCGAAATACTATACTCCGGCAGTCTGCTATAGTGCTTTGGCACTGGCAATACTACCACCAATTGTACGCATGTTGTTTATGGGCGCAGATCCGGAGTGGGGTGTCTGGGTATACCGTGCACTGGCATTTTTAGTAACAAGCTGTCCGTGTGCATTGGTTATCAGTATACCGTTAAGCTTTTTTGCAGGGATTGGCGGAGCAAGTAGAGAGGGTATCCTTGTAAAAGGCTCCAACTATCTGGAGGCATTATCGCAGGCAAAATATGTTGTATTTGATAAGACAGGCACTGTAACGCAGGGCGTTTTTGAAGTGACGGGTGTATATCATAATCAGATACCGCAGGAAGAATTGTTAGAATATGCTGCTTTAGCAGAAAGTTACTCAACGCATCCAATTAGCAAAAGCTTAAAGAAGGCGTATGGAAAGCGACTTGACATGGAAAAAGTGTCAGATGTGAAAGAAATCAGCGGAAATGGTGTGACGGCTCAGGTGCTTGGGAAAACAGTAGCAGTCGGTAATGAAAAATTAATGAATGCGCTTCTTATTTCCTTCGAAAAAACAGATGCTGTAGGAACGATTGTCTATGTGGCAATTGATGGAAGATTTGTTGGAAGTATTGTGATTTCTGATAAGGTAAAACCAACAGCAAAAGAAGCGATGGAAGCGTTAAAAAGAAGTGGCATGAAGCGACTTGTGATGCTGACCGGAGATGCAAAGTCAGTGGCAGATTCTGTAGCCATGGAACTTGGTATAGATGAAGTGCATAGTGAATTGCTTCCGGCAGATAAAGTGACACAGGTTGAACGCTTGCTGGAAGAAAAGAATGCAAAAGAAAAGCTTATTTTTGTAGGGGATGGTGTAAATGACGCTCCTGTTTTATCCAGAGCAGATATCGGGATTGCCATGGGGGCGATTGGATCAGACGCAGCAATCGAAGCTGCAGATATTGTATTAATGGATGATAATCCGCTTAAAATCGCGAGAGCTATTCAGATTTCTAAGAAATGTATCAGTATTGTGTATGAGAACATCTATTTCGCAATTGGGGTGAAACTGTTATGTTTACTTTTTGTAGCAATTGGAATTGCAAATATGTGGTTTGCCATTTTTGCTGATGTAGGGGTTATGGTAATCGCTGTATTAAACGCGACCAGAACGCTTGGAATCTTTAACAGGACTGCAAAGAAGGAGAATGCACATGTATGAGAAGAAGTTAGAAATCTGTGAAGGAGAAGAGATTCACGAAGAACTTTTAAGAATCGTAGAAGAAAAAATGCCGGAAGAGACGGAGCTATATGATTTAGCGGAGCTTTTCAAAGTATTTGGAGATTCTACCAGAATTCGTATCTTGTTTGTATTGTTCGAAACAGAAGTGTGTGTATGTGATCTGGCTAAGGCTCTTAACATGACACAATCTGCAATTTCTCATCAGCTTCGAATATTAAAACAGAGTAAATTAGTGAAAAACCGC
>CAMGET010000109.1 GCA_946055175.1 uncultured Roseburia sp. | reverse complement strand
TTACCAGATATTTACGCATGTCTAATGCACATGCACAAAGAATGATGGCACCTTTAATAATGTAGAGAGAAGAAGAATCCACACCCAGCATCGTAAGTGCAACGAAAATAATACGTAATACGAATACACCTAAGATAATGCCGGAAATGGAACCTGTACCACCTACAAAGGATACTCCACCGATAACGCAGGCTGCGATAGCATCGCATTCTGCATTTAAGCCTGTATTGGCAGCAACAGAACCACTACGCACGCCTTCTACAAAACCGGAATAGCCATACATCGCACCTGCAAGCGTATGTACCAAAACTGTGGTCCAGAATACATTTACACCGGAAACTCTGGCAGCTTCTGCATTAGAACCAACGGCAAACATGTTTTTACCAAATGCTGTCTTATTCCAGATAAACCACATAACAGCCACAAGAATGATTGCGTAAAGTACATATCTTGGAATTGCTACACCGCCCAGTCGAAACAGCTCTCCGCCTACAAATTCTTTGTATTCGGTACTCAAGCCCGAAATCGGCTGTCCGTTATTTCCATTTAATCCGAAAAACCAAAGAATAATACCATAGGTAATCAACTGTGTTGCCAGAGTTACGATAAATGGATGAAGGCTAAATTTTGCTACAAAGAAACCGTTTACAAAACCGATAATCGCACCAATTGCCACAACGATTAATAATACAACCAAAATCCACCATATAGTAACACGCGGGAGATTTTGGAACATTTTATTTGCAAAATCGCTTTTCTGTAACAATACGCCTGCAACTGCAGCTGTTAAACCGGCCACACGGCCTGCAGATAAGTCCGTACCGGTTAATACGATACAGCCTGCAATACCAAGCGCCATTGGCAGATATGCTGCCACCTGTGTAATCAGGTTTGCAAATGAGCCCAAGGTCAAAATATTCGGTTTTACACTTGCTGTATAAATTACAAAGATTGCCATCAAAATATATAAGGCATTATTGAGGATGCCATCGATCCAGAACTGCTTTTTGTCCTTTACATCCATCTTTCTATAATCAGTACTGATTTGTTTTACTTTATTGATAGGATTTGTCATGAATTTCTGCCTCCTTATACATATTTCGCTGCCAGGGTCATAATTTCTTCCTGGGTTGTATTTCCGGCATCTACTTCACCGGCTACGCGGCCGCCGGACATCACTACGATTCGATCACAAACACCCAATAACTCCGGCATTTCGGAAGAAACCATTAATACTGTTTTTCCCTTGTTTGCCAAATCCAGAATCAACTGGTAAATCTCATATTTAGCGCCTACATCAATACCACGGGTCGGCTCATCTAATAGCAGTACTTCCGGTTCCGTTAGCAGCCAACGGCCAATAATAACTTTCTGTTGGTTACCTCCGGATAAACTGCGGATTTTTGTATCCTGAGATGGTGTTTTTGTATGCATTGCATCAATATAATACTGTGTATCCTCTCTCTGTGATTTATCACTCAGAAAAATTCCGAATCGTTTATGGCGGTCTAAGCTTGAAATAACAGTATTATCTTTAATGCTTAATACACCAAAAATACCTGTTGCTCTTCGTTCTTCCGTCAACAGCGCAAATCCATTCTTTATCGATTCTCCTGCGTCGCGGTTCAGGCACTTTTTGCCATCCAGTGTAATAGTACCGCTCTTTCGTGTACGGATACCAAAAATGCTTTCAAGCGTTTCGGTTCGTCCGGAGCTGTCTAATCCTGCAATTCCCAGAATTTCACCCTTTCTTGCCTCAAAGCTTACGTCTTTCAGGTGATTATACTGCCCCGTCATGTTCTCTATTTTCAAGGAAACTTCACCCGGTTTATTGGTCTTTGGAGGGAACTGGTTTGTCAGTTCACGTCCTACCATCAGGCGAATAATATCTTTCATTTCCAGTTCATCCGCAGGTTTTGTTGCAACCCACTGACCGTCTCTCATAATCGTGATTTCATCAGAAATCCGTTTGATTTCCGCCATTTTATGAGAGATATATATAATAGCTACACCTCTATCGCGCAGCATATTAATGATCTTAAAAAGATGCTCTACTTCTTCTTCTGTTAAAGAAGAGGTTGGTTCATCAAATACAATTACTTTTGAATGATAAGAAACTGCTTTTGCAATTTCTACCATCTGTCTCTGGGAAACAGGCATCGTACCCATGATACGATGAACGTCTACATCAATATCCAGTTCATCAAAAATAGCCTGCGTATCCTTTAGCATCTTGCGTTCATTTACCGCAATCCCTGCAATTTTGGGATAACGTCCCAACCAGAGATTATCCATTACATTTCGTTTTAAGGCCTGGTTCAATTCCTGATGAACCATAGCTACCCCATTGTCCAATGCTTCACGGCTGCTTTTGAAATCGACTTCTTTTCCTTCCAGATAAATATGCCCGCTATCCTTTACATAGATACCAAACAAGCATTTCATCAGCGTCGATTTACCCGCACCATTCTCGCCCATCAAAGCATGTACTGTTCCGGCTTTTACTTCTAAGGAGACATTATCCAGAGCTTTTACACCCGGGAATGTTTTTGTAATGCCTTCCATTTTCAGAAGAACATCATTCGCCATATTGTGTTCCTCCCTCACTATGATATACTCGTTATTCTTGCCTCAATAATAGAAAGGACGCCCTGCGAACTTTCTATTATCATGAATAAATAAGAAAGGACAGCTGCCGCCTATACGACAGCTGTCCAAAATAAGTTCAGCTCTACAACTTATTCAGCAGTATATGGTGCATATGCAACATAAAGTTTCGCATTGCAATCAGCAGCGATGCTGAAACGTTCGTCTGTTAAAGCTGCTAAAGCATCTGTAGGAGCACTTCCACCAGAGATTCCTGATACAGTCTGTGCAATTGCAGAAGCCATACCTTCTGCATCCTGTTTTACAGTACCTGTCATTGCGCCTTCAGCAATTAATGCTTTTGCATTATCAGTAGCATCTACACCGAATACAGGAACAACGTGTCCGCCGTCTTTGTTATAACCGTTTGCCTGAAGAGAAGCAACTACACCTTCAGCCATTCCGTCGTTGTTACAAATAACAAGCTCGATCATGTTTCCGTTGCCTTCATTGTATGTTACGAAGTTGGTATCCATGTATTCTTTTGCTGCTGCTGCAGACCAAGCACCACCCTGGTCAACCTGGTAGCAGTCTGTGTTGTTTTCGTCAAAATATTTCAGAGCAGGCTTTCCGGCTGCTTCAAGAACTGCGTTGGCATCTTCTACACCATACTGTGTACGATAGATAGCTTCGATGTTAGCTTCATCACCTTTCATCATAGCGTATGTGATAACGCCATCACCGTTAATGTCGATTTCGTCATAGTTGTTCAATACATATTCGCCAACCATTTTACCCTGCATATGTCCTGCTTCCGGAGCATCTGTTCCGATGAAGCATGAGGTTGCATTGTTTGAAAGAACGGTTACGTCAGAACCATCTGTACCGATTGCACGGTTAAAGAAAATAACCGGGATATCGCCGGCTGCTGCAAGGATATCTTCTGCAGTATCAGGAGCACCGGATGTAACTACGTTAACAACTAAAAGATTTGAGCCACCTGCAATCGCTGTCTTAATCTGGTCAATCTGTTTTGACTGATCGTTTGCTGCGAACTGGTTATCATATTCAACGCCTAATGCATCCAGTTCTTTGTTAAGTGCTGTACGAACAGAGCTTAAATAAACATCACTTTCATCATACCAGAATACAGATACCTTTGTTCCGGATGTTGCTCCGGATGGTGTTCCGGCTTCTGTTCCGGCCTGCGCATTGTTGTTAGATGTGTTATTTGATCCGCCACATCCTGCGAACAGTGTTGCTGTCATTGCTACTGTTAACAATACAGCCATGATTTTCTTTTTCATTTTAAAAACCCTCCTAAAATTTTTTTAATCTGCATCCCATATTAAGCTTTCAGCTGTAATATGTTGCTACATTGATTATGTGCTAAGTATAGCATTTACATTTTTGGAAGGAAATGCGATATTTTACGATAAAGGTATGAATTTTTACGTTTTTGTACAAACTTTAGCCACAGCTTGTTCATATTTTATTCACACTCTTGTTATTTAATCGAATGAAAACAACGCTCTTTGGCACTCCGGTTCAAACATATTTTCTTTTGTCACCAATGTGGTGGAAGTATACACCTCTGTTTCCTTTAATTTTATTCCGTTTATTAAATCATAGGCATATTCAACCCCCAGATACCCCATAGCATATGGATTCTGCACAATCAACGCATCCACTTCTCCGGTTTCCAACATACCGACCGATACAACATTGCTGTCAAAGGCAACTACCGTGACATCCTCTCCCAGTCGCAATTCTTCGATTGCATAACCTACGCCAAGACTTGTCCACTCATTAAAAGTTACAATCACGTTAATATCCGGGTGTTCTTTCAGCATCTGAATCGTTCCATTTTTTGCCTCTTCCGTTGTAGAAATAACATTGATGGAATCTATGATTCTGACTCTCTCACTCTCTGCCGACGCATCCCGGAAGCCCTGTTCTCTCTCTTGTCCGTTCTGGCTGTTTTCATCAAAATTGACGATACCAACCTTTAGTTCTTCCCATTCTGCTTCCAATACCGCTTCGGCTGCCATCTGTCCGGCCTGATAATTGTCCGTACTAATACGGCAGGAAACACTATTGCTATTTACATCGCTGTCAATTACCACTATTTTTACACCTGCCCCGGCCGCTTCCTCAATCGCTTTTGCATTAGCATTATAATCAACCGCAGAAAATACAATCGCTCCTGCTCCCCGTTGCACGGCGGCTCTTATCATCTCATTCTGTGTTTCATAATCCTCTTCATTTTCAGGTCCTTCAAAACTAAGCTCCAAATTATAGGCAGTCCCTGCTGCTTTCGCACCGGCAAAGGTACTCTTCCAGTATGCCGATGTCGTAGACTTTGCGATAATTGCTACATAAGGTTTGCTGTTCTCCGAAGCATCCTTACTTTCCGTTGCTCCAAACATCAGACCTCCTGCAATCATCAGACAGACCGCGCAGAAAACCAGTGCTGCCGCTGTCTGCATTTTTTTACCGTGCCCCATAAACTTCCTCCAAAATCTTTGGAATACAAATATCTACTCGTGTTCCCACGTCCTGTTCGCTGCTGATAGTAAGCCCGTATTTTTCTCCAAAGTAAATTTTAATTCTGTCATTTACATTTTTAATTCCGATACCTGTTTTATCCTTTGCATCCCGATGCAAAATTTCTTCACATTGTTGTGGGCTCATTCCTACCCCATTATCTGTTACCGACATCAGAATGTCATCTGCTCTCTCCGATACTTCGATGACGATTTTTCCTTCATCAGACATATCCAGTCCATGATAAATGGCATTTTCAATAATTGGCTGAAGCGTAATTTTATTGCACAGATAATCTCTGCATCTTTCATCCACATGAAATTCATAGGAAAATTGGTTTTTGTAACGGTATTTCTGGATTTTTAAATAACTTTCCGCATGCTCACATTCTTTCTGAATCGTAATCAGCTCATGCCCCTTACTGATACTGATTCTAAACAGCTTTGCCAGTGCATTTACCATAACGACTGCTTCCTGGTTCCGCTCCTCTTCGCACATCCACGCAATGGAATCTAACGTATTGTATAAAATATGCGGAT
>CAMGET010000108.1 GCA_946055175.1 uncultured Roseburia sp. | reverse complement strand
CAAAATCGCACCGGAATCCACATCGTAAAAGCGGGAAAGCAGATTGACCGCAGTGGTCTTTCCACAGCCACTGGACCCCACAAGAGCAATCTTTTCGCCTTCTTTCACAGAAAAACTGACATGTTCTAAATTATGAATTCCACTATTTTTATCATAACCAAAGGATACATCACGAAACTCAATATTTATCGGTGTATCAGACGATAACTCTATGGCATCCTCTTTTTCAGTAATGTCCGGCTTCGTATCTAAAATTTCATATACACGCTCGATTCCGGCGATACTCCTTGCATAGGCCACATTTAAATCAGCAAAACGGCGGAGCGGAGTCACCAGATAGCCCAGGTAGGAATAAAAAACAATCATATCACCAAGGCTCATGTCCCCTTTTACAATAAAATAAGCAGACAGACAAACGATAACCGTGCTGATGATTTCAGAAAATGCACTGGTGATAGAAACGCCCAGAGCAGAAAAATAATTCCGTTTTTTGGTATAGCCGTAAATGGATTTGGAAATACCGTTAAAACGTTCCTTCTCTCGTTCTTCCATATGAAACAGCTTTACAACGGCGTAACCGGACATGCGCTCCTGTATGTAGCCGGAGGTATCTGAGATCTCATTTTGCGCTTTTTTACTGCTTTTGCGTATCATCTCGCGGATTTTTTTTGTTGCGAGGACGGAGAGCGGTAAAGTGATACCGGCAATGATAGTAAGAGGGACGCTAATCGGCAACATCAGAGCAAGATAGATGATAAGGCAGATAGAGTCAATCCAGATGTTGGTAGCAACACTCCAAATGAAATCATGGACCTGCTCCACATCGCTGTTAAAACGGGTGACCAAAGCACCGGACTTATGTTCCTGATGGAACCGTGCAGACATCAATTGCAAGTGGTCAAACAGTTCACAGCGCATGGTGTGCATAACACGGATGGCAACCTCCCTTGCACCGGCTTCTCGGAAAAATGCGGAAGGAATATAAAGGAAGACATACAACGCCAATAAGAGAATCAGGCATTTGAAAACAATATCTAATTTTTGTGTATCACTGTAGGGGCTTCCTGCGACCAAAAGAACATCGGTAAAATATTTCACTACCTGTGGTAAGAGCAAAGGAAGTGTAAGCTTGATGACACCTGCGACAGTGGAAAGTACAATCAGATACCAGTGCGGTAAGATGTATTGAATGGTACGAATGACAGGATGCTGTTGTTTAGTAGAAGCTGTCATGAAATCACCTCTTTATTTTCTACTTATGATAGGATGGGGGCCGGAGATTGCCAAAAGGCAGCTCCCCGACCTGTATGAAGTATCTTTAGTATAAAACAAAAAAACTTTGTAAACATTCGTTTTTGTTACAAAAACACTTGTAAAAACTACGATTTTATGACATTCTATAAAAAACGGGGGGTGAGAAGAATGCCTGCACCATTGCGGGAAGGAACACAGATTTATGTAGAACGGAAAACCTTGGGAGTCAGCTATTCCATGCCGGTCATGGCAATGGCGATGGATTATTATGAAATCGGATATATCATATCCGGTGACCGCAAGACCATTACACCGACGGCAACCTATTTTGCAAATGCCGGGATGGTGGGACTGACACCGCCTTATGTCTATCACAGAACCATGGCAGTCTCGGATGAACCGTATGAACGGATCCTGATAAAATTTACGCGGGCATTTGCAGAGCCATTTATCCGTGAGGTTGGACAGCAGATTTTCGACCTTTTATATGAACAGAAAATCTGCCAGTTCACCAAAGAATCACAGGAGAAAATCTGCCATATGTTTATGGAAATGGCAGAAGAATTTGAAAAAAACAGTCCCCATAAAGAATTTATTTTGCAAGGAATGCTGTCTCGGCTTCTACTCACTGTCTATGAAGAAAAATTGCCGGTTTCCGGTATTGTGCGAAACATGACACCGTTGACGCCACAGGTGATGGATGCTATTGTTTTTATAGAAGACAATTATGCAAAAAACCCGTTGTTAGAAGAGGCGGCACAGGAAGTGGGATTTTCTCCTGCTTATTTTTCACGACTGTTTTCCGGACAAATGGGCATGTCCTATTCTGAGTATCTGGATTATGTAAAAATACGCCATGCAGAGATTTTACTGGTACAGAGCAAAAAATCCATTATGGAAATCGCAGAGGAAACAGGCTACTGCCACGGCAACTATTTAAACAGCCGGTTTAAGAAAAAAGTGGGTATGACACCGGGCGAATATCGTAAAAGAAACAGAGGAAGGTTATGAACAAAAATTTAGAAGAAATTTCGGATGGAAAAAGATACGGACTGCACGACATGGTGCGGGCAGCCTGCAATGACTGCGAAGGCTGCCATTCCTGTTGTGAGGATATGGGGGACTCGATTCTTTTAGATCCGTTGGATGTCTATTTGCTGCAGAAAAATTTAAAGACAAAGATAGAAACACTCATAGAGAAAAAGATAGAACTTCGCATGGTGGACGGATTGATTCTGCCAAACCTGATGATGGATGAAAAAACGAATTGCTGCGTGTTCTTAAATGAGGAGGGAAGATGCAGCATCCACGCTTTTCGCCCGGGCATCTGCCGTTTGTTTCCGCTTGGACGTATCTATGAGGATGGAAATCTGGCTTACTTTTTACAAAGAGAAGGCTGCGTGAAGGAAAACAGAAGTAAGGTAAAGGTGTCAAAATGGTTAGACACACCGGAACTGAAAAAGAACCAGAAATTTTTAGTGGACTGGCACGACTTCCGTAAAGAGATGGAAAAGATTGTGCAGGAGACTTCGGATGAAAATACAGTAAAGACGATTACTATGTTTTTGCTGCATACTTTTTTTCTTCAGCCATATGATGAAAATGCAGATTTTTATGAGCAGTTTTATGAAAGACTGGGACGCATCCAATCTGTACTGCCAAGATAAAGAGTGGGGGAGTTAAAGTTATGAATTATAATGGAATTTTAAAGTTTAAATGGACCTGGAGAGCCTATCAGGAGCGGGTGCTAAAAAATGCGGAGAATTACGCAAAAGATGGAAAGGTACATATCGTGGCGGCACCGGGTTCCGGAAAGACGACGCTTGGAATCGAACTGATTCGGCGCATGAATGAAAATGTGCTGATTTTAGCACCTTCTGTTACGATTCGGGAGCAGTGGGTGGCACGTATCAAAGAGGGATTTCTGTGTGATGGCGTTGATGGAGATGCGCTGATTTCCCAGAATCTGAAAGAGCCAAAGGCAATTACGGTTGCTACGTATCAGGCGTTACATAGTGCGATGGTCCGTTTCAAAGGTACTCTTGATGAGACAGATGCAGAAGGAACAGATAAGGATACGGATGATGTGGCAGGAAAGCGTACAGCCGGTGCAAGTGCCGGTCAGTCGCAGGCGGAGGAAGTGGATTTTTCCGGTTTTCATCTGGTGGAAACCATGAAAAAGAATCAGCTGGGCCTTTTGTGTTTAGATGAATGTCATCACCTGCGCAGCGAGTGGTGGAAAGCCTTAGAGGAATTCCGTAAGGAATGCGGAGACCTTAAGGTTATTGCTTTAACGGCGACACCGCCTTATGATTCTACACCGGCCATGTGGAACCGCTACATGTCTATGTGCGGTGAAATTGATGAGGAGATTACGGTTCCGGAGTTGGTAAAAGAGGGAAGTCTTTGCCCGCATCAGGATTTTGTTTATTTTAACTATCCGACAGACGAGGAGAAAGCTGAAATCGAAAAGTTCAAAGAGCGCAGCAATCGCATGGTGGAAAAGCTGATGCAGGATGAGGAATTATTAGAGGCAATTTCTTCTCATGTAGTTTTGACCGGTGTGATGAGTGATGAAAAGCTTTATGAAGATAAGGATTATTTAAAGGCTTTTTTAATTTATCTGAAGAGTAAAAATGTGGAATTCCCGAAAAAACTACAGCTGTCAGCAGGAACATTAAAACTTCCGGAAATGAACGCTTTTTATATGGAAAAGCTGTTGCAGGGATTTTTATATGACAATGCAGATGCTTATGCCTACAAGCAGGAATATTCCGAACGTCTGGAAAAAGAATTAAAATCTGAAGGTCTTATCGAAAAGAAAAAAGTGGTGTTAAACACCAGTGCAGCAGTAGAGAAAATGCTGATAAATTCCAAAGGAAAAGCCAACAGTATTCGCGCAATTGTGCTTCACGAGTATGAAGCCGCAGGCGATGACCTGCGCCTTCTGGTTTTGACAGACTACATCCGTAAGGAGTATGAAAAGGCAGTGGGTGTACCGGAAGCAGACATCAATGCGCTGGGCGTGCTGCCGTTTTTTGAAATGCTCCGCAGGGAAGCAGGAGACAAACTACGCTTATCGGTTCTTTGCGGAACGATGGTCATTATTCCGGCGGAAGCAAAAGAAGCTCTGGAAAAAGAAATTGAGGGAACTGGAAAGGTGACCTATAGCATCATCGGTGCATTGCCGGAGACGGATTATCTGAAGGTGAGCGCTGTCGGGGATGCTCATTTTCTGACAAGTGCCATTACGAATCTGTTTTCAAAAGGCTATATGCAGGTTATGATTGGAACCAAGTCTCTGCTTGGTGAGGGCTGGGATTCCCCATGTATCAATTCTCTGATTTTAGCCAGCTTTGTCGGTTCCTTTATGTTAAGCAACCAGATGCGCGGGCGCGCAATCCGTGTGTACAAACAGAATCCGGAAAAATGCAGCAACATCTGGCATTTGGTTTGTCTAAAACCGTGGGAAGAAGCAGAAGGGGAAGAAGAAATCAGTGAAGATTTCAGCCTCCTAGAGCGCCGCATGGAGCATTTCTTAGGCTTACATTATACAGAAAACGTGATCGAAACCGGCCTGGCTCGTCTTTCTTATATCAAACCGCCTTATGATGAGGCAAATGTGGCAGACATCAACGAAAAGATGCTGAAGCTTTCTGCAGAACGTGCCGGCTTAAAACAGCGCTGGAATGAATCCCTTGCCGTTTACAAGAAGATGGAAATTGCGGAAGAGACCGAAGTGACAGACGAAGCCGTTACGGAAAAGGTATTCCAGTCAGCCAAAGGAAAAGCATTGTTAGGAGGGCTTACAGCAGCTGCATTGGGGGTTGCGGCGATATCTACCGGCGGTCTTATAGGCGCTGCGTTAGGAATCGGTGCTGCTGTCAGTGCATGGAAGACGATTCAGAATGTACCAAAGCTTTTGACCTTAAATACACCGGTAAAACGCCTGCGTTCCTGCGGAATGGGCATTCGAAAAGCCCTGATGAATCAGAACCTGATTCAGACAAAGCGTACGACGGTTGCAGCAGAAACCACGAAAGATAAGGTGTCTTCTGTTTACCTCTGCGGCGGTACCGGTTATGAGAAAAAACTCTTTGCCCAGTGCGTGCAGGAATTTTTCTCTGATATTAACGACCAACGCTATATCCTGGTAAAGAAAAGAAACCGCAAGGGTGACGATGGCTTTTACAGCATCCCGGAATGCTTCGCCAGAAAAAAAGAAGATGCAGAAAACTTTGCTGCCTGCGTTGCACCTTATATCGGTGAATATGAACTGGTCTACACCAGAAATGAACGCGGAAAAGAACTGTTGTTAGAGGGCAGAGTCAAATCCTTAGAACATGCTGGCGCACAGAGTGCGACCCATAAGGTTGTGAGGAAAGCGTAATAGATATTTAGTGCAGAAATTAGTTTTTATTCTTTTTCACTTTCTTAAATTAT